>CANREX010000051.1 GCA_947629735.1 uncultured Clostridia bacterium | reverse complement strand
CCGTATGTCGCGACCGCGCCCGCAAACTTCTCCTTTTCGGTCTTTTTGCCGCAAATTACGGGGATAGCGAGCACGTTTTCCGCAAATTCCTTGTAAACGGAGAGCATTTTGAGCGTTTCTTCAATCGCTTCCTGTTCCGTTGCGTGAGCGGTGTGCCCCTCCTGCCAGAGAAATTCCGAAGTGCGCAAAAAGGGGCGCGTCGTCTTTTCCCAGCGCACAATGTTCGCCCATTGATTCATGAGCACGGGCAAATCGCGATATGACTGTATCCATTTTGAATACATGTTGCCTATAATAGTTTCGGAAGTGGGACGGACAACCAACGGCTCGGCGAGCTGTTCCCCGCCCGCATGAGTTACGACGGCGACTTCGGGCGCGAAGCCTTCAACGTGCTCCGCCTCTTTCGTCATGAAGCTCATCGGAATAAACATAGGGAAATACGCGTTGCTGTGACCCGTCGCCTTAAAGCGCGCGTCGAGCTCATGCTGGATATTTTCCCATATGGCGTAGCCGTAAGGGCGAATTACCATCGTGCCCTTTACAGGTCCGTAATCGACGAGCTGCGTCTTTTTGCATACGTCGGTATACCATTGGGGGAAGTCCGCGTCGATGTCCGCTATATTTTCCACAAAACTTTCTTTATTTTCCTGTGACATAATCGAAACCCATTTTGTCTTGTATTTTTTAACTTACAAACGATTATACCACAGCGGGCGGCAAAAATAAAGTGTTTGCAGAGGCAATTTCAAAAAAACAGTTAATTAAATTACGCTTCAATCAGTTGATAACGCGCGAAAAATACTGTATAATAATATCGGTATGGAAAATAATAATTACGAATTTTTGAAGAGCGGGACGGATATACGCGGAATAGCCGTCAAAACGCCCGACGCCGAGGTGGAACTTACCAACGAAGCGGTTTACGATCTGGTCTGCGCCTTTTTGAAGCTCGTTTCAAAAAGACTGAATAAGACGTCTTTGAAAATAGCCGTCGGAAACGACGTTCGCATTTCATGCGAAAGAATTCTTGTCGCCGTCAGAAAAGCCGTGCTCGAAAGCGGGTGCGACCTCGTGTACTGCGGGGTGTGCTCCACCCCTTCCATGTTCATGGTGCTTAAAAACGGCGATTGGGCTTGCGACGCCTCCATAATGATAACCGCCTCCCACCTGCCGTACGAGAAAAACGGCTTGAAGTTCTTTACCGGAGAAGGCGGGCTCGAATCGGAAGATATTGACAGCATAATAGAGCTTGCGCAAAAGGGCGAAAAAATAAGCAGCGGGCATGAGGGCGAGTACGAGGAGAAGTCCTTTATGGACGACTACTGCCAAGCCCTCGTGGAAATGGTGCGCGAAGCCTGCGGTAAGACCCAGCCGCTGTTCGGAACGAAAGTCATAGTAGACGCGGGCAACGGCGTCGGCGGGTTCTTCACCGACAAAGTGCTTATCCCCCTCGGCGCGAACACGGACGGAAGCCAATTTTTGCGTTATGACGGGCTCTTCCCCAACCACATTCCCAACCCAGAGGACAAGGAAGCCGTGGGCTCGCTTAGCAAAGCGGTAATAAGAAGCGGGGCTGACTTGGGCGTGATATTCGATACAGATGTCGACAGGGCGGCGATCGTCGAAAGCGACGGCAGCGAGATAAACAGAAACAGGCTTATCGCGCTCACCGCGGCGACTTTATTGCAGGAAAAGAGCGGAACTATCGTCACGGACAGCGTGACGAGCGACGGCTTGACGGAATTCATAGAATATCTCGGCGGAAAGCACGTGCGCTTCAAGCGGGGATATAAAAACGTCATTGACGAAGCTATCCGCCGCGAAAAAGAGGGCGAATACTGCCCATTGGCGATGGAGACGAGCGGGCACGCCGCATTTAAAGACAATTATTTCCTCGACGACGGCGCGTACCTCGTTTGCAGGTTGCTCATAACGCTCGCAAAACAGCGCGAAAAGGGCGAAAATCTGACTTCTTTGATATCCACTCTGGCGCCCCCCGCCGAGGAGAACGAAGTGAGAATACGCTTCAACGAAAAATCGGTAAACTTCAAGCGGGAAGGCGAAAGGGTAATCGAAGAGATACGCCACTTCGCCGCGCTCGACAAGACGGCTAAACTTGCACCCGTGAACTATGAAGGCGCGAGGGTTAATTTCGGCGAAAACGAGGGCGACGGCTGGACTCTCGTCCGCATGAGCGTTCACGACCCCGTAATTCCCGTAAATTTCGAGAGCATGACAAACGGCGGAAATAAAATTATGGCTAAAAAGCTATACTTTATGTTGAAAAAGTTCCCCTTCCTCGACGTCTCCCCCCTCGAAAAATTTATCTGGGATTAACGCGAAACTTCGTGGACGTCAAAAAAATTTGCTTGAATACCCGCAAAATTTCGCAGACGTCCGAAAAAAAATTTTTGACTTTTGATAAAACCGCACGCGGAAAAGCGGCGGAAAATATATAAGGAGATAAAATAAATGTCAGTACAGCAGAAAAGCGTAGACACAATCAGAGTGCTTTCGGCAGAAGCCATAGAGAAAGCGAAATCGGGTCACCCCGGTATCTGCCTCGGCTCGGCGCCCATCGGGTATGAGCTGTTCGCGGATTTCCTTTCGTTCAGTTACAAGAACCCAAAGTGGGATAACCGCGACAGATTTGTTCTTTCCGCGGGGCACGGCTCGATGCTATTGTACTCGCTGCTCCACCTTTTCGGTTACGACGTGACCAAAGAAGATATAATCGCTTTCCGCCAGCTCGGCTCGCGCACGCCCGGACATCCCGAATTCGGCAAGACGGACGGCGTTGAGACTTCCACAGGACCTCTCGGGCAGGGCGTGGGCAATGCGGTAGGTTTTGCGGTTGCGGAAGCTCACCTTGCGGCTCTGTTCAACAGACCCGGCTTCCCCATCGTCGATCATTTTACCTACGTTTTGACGGGCGACGGTTGTCTGGAAGAGGGCATCGGATATGAATCCTGCTCTTTCGCGGGAACGCAGAAGCTCGGAAAACTCATACTCCTTTACGACAACAACAACGTAACGATAGAAGGCGACATGCGCAACACGTTCAGCGAGGACACCGCGACGAGGTTTATGGCGCAGGGTTGGCAGGTTATCCGCGTAGACGACGCAAACAACCTCTACGCCTTGAAAGCGGCTCTGGAAAGGGCGAAGAGCGACCTCACCAGACCTTCGATAATCATATGCAAGACTCAGATCGGCTACGGCTCTCCCCTCGTCGGATCTGCCGATTGCCACGGAGCGCCTCTCGGCGAGGAAAACGTCAAGAAACTCAGGGAAAACCTCAGGTGGACTCAGCCTCCTTTCGAAGCGCCCGAAGACGTCAAGGCTCACTGCCTCGCCATTGCGGAAGAAAAATGCAAGGCGGAAGAGCAATGGAACGAATTGTTTGCAAAATACGAGAGCGCTTATCCCCTGCTCGCCGCACAGTATAAGCAGTTTATGAACGGCGCGCCCGACTTCAACGCCATTGAAAACGGGCTGAGCTGGGACAAGCCCGAAGCCACGAGAAGCTGCGGCGGCAAGATATTGAACGCGATAGCGAAGAACATGCCCAATATAATGAGCGGCTCGGCGGACCTCGCGCCCTCTACAAAGACGGAACTTGCGGGACAGGAATATTTCTCGCCCGAACACAGGGAAGGCAGCAATATTCACTTCGGCATACGCGAACACGCGATGGCGGCTATCTGCAACGGCATTGCGCTGCACGGCGGGCTCAGGGCGGTTTGCTCCACCTTCTTCTCCTTCTCCGACTACATGAAAGCGGGAATAAGAATGAGCGGAATTATGCGCCTGCCCGTGATTTACGTGATGACGCACGATTCTATCGGCGTAGGCGAGGACGGACCTACCCATCAACCTATGGAACAGCTCATTTCCATGCGCTCCATACCCAACGTAAACGTGTTCCGCCCCTGCGACGGAAAAGAGACGCTTGAAGCGTTCCTCTCCGCGTTCACCTCTCCCAACCCCACCGTAATCGTCGAAACGCGGCAGGCTTTGCCCGTATTCGAGGGCAGCGGCAAGCTGGCGGCGCGCGGCGGCTACGTGCTTTCGGACTGCGAAGGCGAGCCCGACGTGCTGTTGATTGCGACGGGTTCGGAAGTTACGCTCTGCATGCAGGCGCAGCAAGAACTCGCGGCGGAAGAGATAAAGGCGAGGGTTGTCTCCCTCCCCTGCATGGAAATTTTCGACAGGCAGGACGAAGAATACAAGGAAAGCGTTATGCCCAAGAGCGTCAAGGCGAGGGTGTGCGTGGAGGCGGCAAGCCACTTCGCGTGGTACAAATACTGCCGCGACTACGGCGAGCTTGTCACGATGACGGGATTCGGCGTTTCCGGACCTGCGAAACAGCTCTTCGAATATTTCGGCTTTACCAAGGAAAATATAGTCGAGAAGGCGAAACTGTCCATAGAAAACGTCAAAAACGACAGATACAGCCACTGAAAATAGCGGTTAATAATTCAGGTTAATAAATTAAGCCCGCCCTGCGAAAATTTCGCAGGGCGGGCTTAAATATTGCTCAATTTAAATAAAATTTTAAAACTCTTTTCTTTGTTTTTTTGCGATTTTTATCCCTTTGCGGTATCCGATTACATCAACCCGTCCGCCGCTTAATAGTCAACGCATAAAGTTGATATTTTTATTTCTCCGCGGCGAGGTTCTCCCTCGCGGTGGCGAGCATAAGTTTAATGCGGTTTTCCTGATTGACCTTTGTCGCGGACGGGTCGTAGTCAACCGCCACTACATTCTCGTTTTCGTAAAAGCTCTTCAACGTGCGGACAACGCCCTTGCCCGCGATATGGTTGGGCAGGCAGCCGAAAGGCTGGGCGCAGACGATATTCCCCACTCCCGTTTCGGCAAGCGCCGCCATTTCCGCGGGAATGAGCCAGCCCTCCCCCATTTTCACGCCCTGATTTATGACCTTATCCGCGCACTTTCTGAGGTGTTCGAAGTCGTGAATGGGTTCGAAATCGCTGCAAGAATTTATCAGTTTTATCACCTTTTTCTGCATTGAATGGACGATTTTATACAGCAGTTTGTTCACCCGCCAGAACGTGTTTTTTCTGCCGTAATAATAGCCGTCGTTTATGTTGTTGACAATGCAATAGAGCACAAAGTCCATGAGCGCGGGCACGACGGGTTCGCAATTTTCGGATAAGAGGAACTGTTCGAGGTGGTTATTGCCCAAATAGGCGTATTTGACGTAAATTTCCCCCACTATTCCTACTTTAACTTTCTTTTCGTCGTTCCTGCGGACTGCGTAAAACGCCGTGATTATGCGCTTGTTTATCTTGGAAAACGAGCGATATGCGCGCGTTTTGAAACTTTCCGTTATCTCCTTTACCAAAATATCGCGCACGGCGTCCGCGCTGCCGACCGTCTGTTCGTAGGGCTTTGTCTGGTTGTAGCACCACATGAGCGTATCGCCGTAAAAAATCGCGTAAATGAGTTTGAGCATGAGCTTCAACCCGAGTTTGAAAGACGACGACTTTTCAAGCCCCGAAAAGTTCAGCGAGATGACGGGTACTTGGGGGAATTCCGCCTTCAAAGCCTTTCTGATTAGCGGTATGTAGTTGGAAGCCCGACAGCCGCCGCCCGACTGCGTAATGAGTACGGCGGTTTTGTCGAGGTCATACTTGCCGCTCTTCAAGGCGTCTATATATTGCCCGACGACGCAAAGGCAGGGATAACACGTGTCGTTGTGGACGTGTTTAAGCCCCTCGTCAATCACAGCGCGGGAATCGTTTTTGAGGATTTCCACGTCGTACCCTTCCTGCTTCAACAGCCCCTCGATTATGGCAAAATGCCACGGAAGCATGTCGGGAATGAGTATCTTATGCGTGAATTTATATTCGTCTTTCCAGAGCGGATAGCTGTCGGAATAGTCAGTTGTGTTCTTTATTTCTTCCATTGTCGCTTCACTTTGCCGCCCGCCGAGCCTTTTCTTCTATGGCGGCGAGCATGCTCCTGAGCCTTATTTTGACTACGCCCAAATTGTTTATTTCGTCAATTTTTATCTGCGTATAGAGTTTACCGTTCTTTTCCATTATTGCGCGCACTTCGTCGGTAGTGATTGCGTCGAGCCCGCAGCCGAACGAGACGAGCTGCACCAAATTTACGTCGTCGTGCTTGCACACAAAGTCCGCCGCCCTGTAAAGCCGCGCGTGATACGTCCACTGGTTGAGCACGTTTACCTTTACTTTATCGCCCTTTTCGAATATGCTGTCCTCGGACAGCACCGCGAACCCGAGCGATGTCAACAGTTTGTTTATGCCGTGATTTATTTCCGCGTCGAGGTGATAGGGTCTGCCCGCAAGGACGACTGTCTGTTTGCCGCTTTCCCCCGCTTCCTTCAAAATTTCCTCCGCCTTTTTCCTTATGTCGGCGTGGTAGCTTTCAAGCCTTGCAAACCCCTCGTCAAGCGCTTTTTCTATCTGCCGTTTGGATATTTTATAGCGTTTGAACGTTTCAACGAGCTTTGCCGTCGAGCTCTTTCTGTCGTTCAAATCGAGATAGGGCATTATGAAATTTTCGTCGTTAAGCCGCTCGTTATTGGCTTTGAGAAGCTCAGAATAATACGCGACGATGGGGCAATTATAGTGATTTACCGAGCAATGCTCGTCCAAATTGTAGCTTTCACAGGGGAAGAATATGAAATCAACTCCCTTGTCGAGCAGACTTTCTATATGCCCGTGAGTGAGCTTTGCGGGATAGCAAGCCGTATCACTTGCGACGGTGTGCTGACCGCGGAAATACAGCTGGCGGTTGGACTTGTCGCTGAGGACGACTTCGAAGCCTAAACTTTCGAAAAATCCCGCCCATACGGGAAGCTGTTCGTACATTACGAGCTGCAAGGGAAGTCCTACTTTCCCCTTTGCTCCCTTTTCGCCCTTAACGCACTCCAAGAGCCGCCTTTGCTTGTATGCGTAAATATCCAGCTTGCCCGAAGCGGGCGGAAGCCCCGCGCCGCGCTCGCACTTGTTGCCCGAAACGTATCTTCTGCCGTCGCCGAAGGTTATGAAGTTTACGTTGCAGTTTGATGTGCAGCCGTGGCAGTTGCTCGATTTTGACGTGTATGAAAAGGTCTGCAATTCGCTTTCCGTCAGAACGGTGCTTTGACCTTCTACGTTCTCCTTTGCGTACAGAGCCGCGCCGAACGCGCCCATAAGCCCCGCTATCCCGGGGCGAATGACGTGTTTGCCCGTCTCCTTTTCAAACGAGCGCAACACCGCGTCGTTTAAGAAAGTGCCGCCCTGCACTACGATATTTTCGCCGAGTTCGTCCGCGCTCGCCGCGCGAATGACCTTATAAATGGCGTTTTTTACTATCGACGATGAGAGACCCGCGGAGATGTCGTCCACTCCCGCGCCCTCTTTCTGCGCCTGCTTGACCGCGCTGTTCATGAATACCGTACAGCGCGAGCCCAGCTCGACGGGGTGCTTTGCGTACAGCCCGCACTGCGAGAATTTATCTATTTCCATTCCCATTGCGCGCGCGAACGTCTGTATGAAAGAGCCGCAGCCCGAAGAACACGCTTCGTTGAGCATTATGGAATCTATCGCGCCGTTCTTTATCTTGAAGCACTTTATGTCCTGCCCGCCGATGTCTATTATGAAATCTACCTTGGGGTTGAAGTGAAGCGCGGCTTTGAAGTGCGCCACCGTCTCAACTATCCCGAAGTCGGCTTTTATCGCCGCCTTTATCAAGTCCTCGCCGTAGCCCGTGACCGCGCTGCCGAGTATCTTTATCCTGCCGCCCGAAAGTGTGAAAATTTCTTTCAGCCTCTCTATCACTATGTCGAGGGGTTGTCCGTTATTTGTCTGATAATGCGAATAGAGTATTCGGCAATCGGGGGTTATGAGAATGAGTTTTGTGGTAGTCGAACCGCTATCGATGCCGAGATACGCGCCCCCTTCGTATGTAGCTATGTCGCAGAACTGCAAGTCCGTCGCCCTGTGCCGAGCGACGAACGACGTGTATTCTTCCTTGCTTTCGAATAGCGGCTCGCCCGTGATTATCTCATCGCTGCCGCTCGCATTGCGCACGGCTTCGATGATTTCCGTCAAGTCGCTCTCCTTTGCGACGGTCGAGTGAAGCGCCGCGCCTATCGCCATGAAGCAGGGTGCGTCGTCGGGGAACACCGCGTTTTCGTCGGAGAGGTTCAAAGTCGTCTTGAATGCCCTTTTCAAACCCTGCAAGAAATGAAGAGGTCCGCCCAAAAACAGCACTTTTCCCTTTATCCTGCGCCCCTGCGCAAGCCCCGAGACGGTTTGATCGACTACCGCTTGGAATATCGACGCGGCTATATCCGCCTTGTTTGCACCCTGGTTGATAAGCGGTTGGATGTCAGACTTAGCGAAAACACCGCAGCGCGAAGCTATCGGGTAGACCCTCTCCGCCTTTAACGACAGCTCGTCCATCTCGCTGACGCTTATGTTGAGGAGGGTCGCCATCTGGTCGATAAACGCGCCCGTGCCACCCGCGCAACTGCCGTTCATGCGCTGTTCCGTGCCGCCCGTGACGAAAATTATCTTTGCGTCCTCGCCGCCAAGCTCTATCGCCGCGTCTGCGTCGGGATAAAACTTCCTTATCGCCGTGAACGCCGCCTGCACTTCCTGCACAAACGCGAGCCCGCTGCGCTGGGAAAGCCCGAGCCCCGCGCTGCCCGTTATCGCCGCGCAGTACCTGCCGGGATAGCTTTTTTGCACTTTTTCAAGCTCCGACAGCACGGTCTCTTTCACCATCGCGAAGTGGCGGACGTATGATTTATATAAGATTTTGCCGTCCTCGTCGATCGCAACTGCTTTTACGGTCGTCGAGCCGACGTCTATTCCCAAAAGTTTCGCCATAAATATACCCTTGTTCGTCAAAGTGCAAACTGCACCTTTTACAGTATACCATAACAAAAACTTATTTTCAAATTTTAACGCCCGAATTACGCAGTAAATATTATGAAATTTTTATCTGCTTGCCCGCAAATTTGCTCTTTGTCGCCATTCCGCCGCGTATATGCCGCTCGGAAAGATTTATATCAAGCACTCTTCTGACATCTTCATACAACGTGGCGTCGATGTCCTTCAACCTCTCCGTCACGTCCTTATGTACGGTTGATTTGCTGATGTTGAAGTGCGCGGCGGCGGCGCGAACCGTGCTGCATGTCTGCGTTATGTATTCCCCTTCCCTTATCACCCTTTGCGATATATAATCAAGCATACCCGTTACCCACCTCGGCATTGAAGTATATATTTATATGTCGCTTTTTGGCGGTATATGACGGGTTTTGCCCTTTTATATGCGCCGCCGCACATTTAAAAAGAACGCAAAAAGACATGAAAAAAGCGATATCCGGAAATATCGCTTCTTTTACATTTTATTTTAAATTTTAACATTCAAATTTTTGCCGCGCATGCTTCACATTATTATAAAATTTCCCCAAATTAAAGCTGGGGTTTGTAGGTTGTGACGAGTTCGGACACGAGCTGTTTCATCTTGTCCGTCTCCTTATAAGCCGCGGCGTACAAGCTGTCGAGCATAGTCCAAAGGTTGTCCTCGTCGAGCTCTATGGGGTTGGCTATGCTGATAAGTCCGTTGGGCGTCGTCTGCATGCCCTCTTCGTCCATCAGCCGCTCTTCGTAAAGCTTTTCGCCGGGGCGCAAGCCCGTGCATTTTATCTCT
>CANREX010000050.1 GCA_947629735.1 uncultured Clostridia bacterium | reverse complement strand
TGCAGGGCGGCGAGGACGAAATCATGCTCGCGCTGAACCTGCTCGGTTCATGCAAGGAAGCCCTCGGCGAGTACATGCGCCTTTTGACGGAAAGCGAAAGCGAGGATATCCGCAACACCTGCGTGGATTTGGTAAAGCCCTTCGCCGACGACGTAAAGGACAGGGCGATAGAGCTGTACAAAGGGGGAGTGAGAGTGCAGTACATGCTTGAAATTCTCTCCCGCTGCGTCATTCGCGACGACGAAATATTCAAAATTCTTATAAAGGAATTCCGCACGGACGCGGAAAATCTGCCCATGCTTGCAAGTTTTCTCGCGGCATACGGCGACGAGCGTGCGCTTCCCTATCTTCTCGACAAGATAGACGAAGAGGGGATAAGCTATATCGAGTATCAGGAGCTGAAATACGCCATAGAAAGCCTCGGCGGCAGCTACGATAAGCCGCGCGACTTCTCTTCCGACCCCTATTATCAGGCGATAACGGCGCACAGCGAAAAGGGGATAGATATCTTCGGGGACATCGACGGCGGTCAAAAATAAGCGCGCGGTTAAAAATAAGGACGGCAAAAATAAGCGCGCGGCAAAATAAAATAAAAAAATGAGAATGTAACCTCCGCAGGCTGTCAATAACAGTAGCGGAGGTATTTTTATGACACAGTTGACGTCAAAAGAACTTACTATGATTTCGGACGCGCTCACGTTCGAGGGGCTGATATGCAAAAAGGCGAGGGCGTATTCAAAGACGCTTACGGACACCGACCTTGCCGACTGTATGACAAAGATAGCGGACGAGCACCAACGCCGCTACAACGCGCTTTTATGTATTTTGGGAGGTTAAAAGGTAATGAAAACGGCTAAAAGCGATACGCAATTAAACGAAAAGGACGCAATTTTGGACATGCTCGAAAGCGAAAAACAGCTGACTTCATTCTACGCTATCGCGCTTTGCGAGGGCAACGCTAAGAGCGTGCGCAAGGAGTTCGCGGCAAACTTGAATTCCGTCGCGGAAAACCAATACTGCCTGTACAACCAGATGTCGTCGCGCGGCTACTACACGCCCGCGCCCGCGCAGAAGCAGATGATAGACCAGATAAACGAGACGTTCAAAAAACAGCAAAAACAGCTCGCAAATTGACGAAAAGTCAAAATAAAAGGACATCTACCGCCGCAAAACTTTAAAAAAATGCAAAAAAGCAGCCCCCGCCCGCGGGCTTTAACCCGCGGGCGGGGGCTCGTTTTTTTTCTCGAATTTTACTCGATTTACATATCCCGCGCGCTTGCTTATTTCAAGCAATTTTGCGAAAAGTTAGGCTTATTTCGTGTTATCTTATGGCAAATAATTTATCGATAAGTTTGTAGCCGTCCTCCACGAACGCGCCCGTCTTTGCCGCCTGCACCTCTGTGTATCTTATCGCGCCGTTGCCGAGGTTCACCCTGTTGGAATACAGCAGATAGGGAACGGGTTCCGAGACGTGCGTCCTGCACGCGCAGGGAGTGGGGTGGTCGGGAGCGACGAGCATGGCGAAGTCCTCGCCTGCCTTCCTGAACGACGTGAGCAGCGTGCCGACTACTTTATCGTCTATCTGTTCGATTGAGTAAACCTTGTGTGCGGGGTCGCCCTGATGCCCACATTCGTCGGGGGCTTCCATGTGGATATACACGAAGTCCAGCCCGCCGTGCAAAAGCGCTTCCGCCGCGGCTTCGGCTTTTCCCTTGAAGTTCGTGTCGTAATTTCCCGTCGCGCCCTCGACGTTGATGACGCGCATGCCCGCCAATTTACCTATTCCGCGCACAAGATCCACCGCGGAAATCACTCCGCCTTTTAACGAGCGGATATGCTCGAAGGAATCGAGCGCGGGTTTCGTGCCCTCGCCCCACAGCCAAATGGAGTTTGCGGGTCGCTTGCCCGCCGCAATGCGCGCCGCGTTTACGGGGTGGTCTTTCAGGAGCTCTGCGCTTCTCTTCATCATCGCGAGGTATTTATGCGCGTAAGGTCCTTGCGGGAGGTAATCGGCTATTGGTCTGCCGGAAATGTCGTGCGGGGGCGTGAGCTCGTGCCCCGTCTCGCCGTTTGAAACGAGCAGGCAATGCCGATAGGATATGCCTGCAAAGAGCTTCATGTCCGCGCTGTCGAGGTTTTGCTTTAAAAATTCTATGAGTTGCGCCGCTTCGGCGGTGGAAATCTCCCCCGCAGAGTAATCGAGCATGCGCTTATTTTCGTATTCGGGCTCGTCGGAAAGGGTGACGAGGTTGCAGCGCAGCGTGACGTCCGTAGGTTGCAGCTCAATCCCCATCGACACGGCTTCCAGAGGCGAACGCCCCGTGTAGTAGAGACGGGGGTCGAACCCGAGGACGGACATGTTGGCGACGTCGCTTCCGGGCTTCATGCCGTCGGGCACGGTCTTGCAAAGACCTATCTCGGAAAAGCGCGCGATTCCGTCGAGGTTAGGCGTCCTTGCAGCTTGCAGACAGGTGAAATTTTTCAGCCTCTCAATTTTCCAATCCGCCATTCCGTCGCCCAGCACAACAACGTATTTCATAATCAAATCTCCTTAAAAATGCAGTTTGTTATATAAAAAAGTCTAAAAATTATCGCTCGTTGAGATCCCAATCTATCGGCTGAATGCCGTTTTTGATTAAGTATTCGTTTGTCTTTTTGAAGAACCCGCACCCGAAAAACCCGTTGTAAGCGGAAAGGGGAGAGGGGTGCGCGCATTGCAAAACGAGGTGCTTATTGCTGTCGATAAGCGGCGCTTTACTCCTCGCATTGCCTCCCCACAAGATAAATACCACGTGCCCGCAATAGCGGGAAACGAGTTCAATCACACTGTCGGTAAACCACGCCCAGCCGCACTTCGAGTGGCTGTTCGCGGCGTGTTCGCGCACGGTGAGAGTCGTATTCAGAAGCAGCACGCCCTGTTTTGCCCATTTGGTGAGGTCGCCGCAGTCGGGCTCGCGTATTCCCAGCTCGTCCTCAATTTCCTTGAAGATATTCTTCAAGGAAGGGGGGAGCGGCACGCCCTTTTTCACCGAAAAACACAGCCCGTGCGCCTGATTAGGCTCATGATAGGGGTCTTGCCCGAGTATGACCGCCTTCACGTTGTCGAGCGGGGTGTATCTGAAACAGTTGTACAAATCGTACATGTCGGGATAAATCACCCGCGTTGAGTATTCGCTCTTTAAAAATTCGCGTATTTTTTTGTATCTTTCGTCCGCAAACAGCGGAGCGAGGGCTTCGTCCCAGCCGCCGCCGAGTGTTATCATAGTTTATTCCCCGTCCTTATGCGAATTGAAATCTCCGCGCCTGCCGCTCTTATCATACGCCGCCCTTTTTATCTCCGACGTTGCCGCGCTTGTCGTTATTAACCGCGTTGAAGATATTTACAGCCTCTTTTGAAAGCGTTTGGGCGCATTTTTCGAGGTTTTTGCGGAATTGTTCGTGCGTAGACCCCATTCCCGCGACGTCGGAGATTGCCTTGAAGATATAGCAGGGCACATTCGCATGCGCGCACACGTGCGCTATCGCGCCGCCCTCCATGTCGCGTATGTCCGCCGACAAGGTGGAAGTCAATAGCTTGAAATCTCCCTCGTCGTCGTCAAACCTGTCGCCCGTGGCGAGCTTTCTCTTCGGGTAGCCGCCCGCCGTGTTTATGCGTATGTACGGCTCTTCGTATTCGTTTAAAGTGCCTATGGAAGTCCCGTTCAGCTCGGCGAGGTTGAAGTCATACTGCACGCAGCTGTCGACGGAGTAGACGTCGCCCACGCTCATTGTGCCGTTGAGCCCGCCCGCAACGCCGACGTTTACTATCCTGTCCGCGCCGAGGCAGTCTATCGCGTACTGCGCGCCCGCCGCCGCGTTCACCTTGCCTACGCCGCAAACCACGACGGCACATTCGCCCTCGCCGATAAACCCGCGCAGAACCTGTCTGCCGTGAACTTCGGAACTCTGCGTTATACGCATATTGTCCGCAATGGGGGTAGCCTCATTGCGCATCGCTATAACGAAAACTGTCATATAAAAATTATACCCCAAACGACGCGCGTTTGCAAACGTTTGGGGCAAGAAAAGAGCGCCCCGCAATAATTGTGCGTTGCGCTCACGTAATTTTTACCTATTTTCGTCAAAGCATCAGGCTTTCGACGTAATCTATCTGTTCTTTCGTGGCTATGCTCTCCGTAAACGCGCACGCGCTGCCCGCCGCGGTGGCAAAGTTCAGCGCCTTGAAGTAGTTGCCCGTGTTCAGATATTCGTGAATAAACCCCGCGACCATGCAGTCGCCCGCGCCCACGGAATTTACAAGCTGCCCTTTTGCCGCCCTAACATACATGTTCTGGTTTGTCTCGGAAACCATCACCGCGCCTTCCGAGCCGAGGGAGACTATGACGTTTCTCGCGCCGCGCTCCTGCAATTTCCTCGCGTAAGCGGCTATCTGCTTTGTGTCGAGGTTGGTGGGGGCGGAGAATATCTCGCACAGTTCGTACAGGTTGGGCTTTATCAAAAAGGGTTTATACCTCAAAGTCTCTGTGAGAAGTCTGCCGTACGCGTCCACGACGAATTCCACGCCGTTTATATCGCGCAGCCCGTCGATTATGTCCGCATAGACCGTGTCGGGGACGGAGGGGGGGACGCTCCCGCAGATAATCACCATGTCCCCTGCTTTCAGCGAGCCTTTCAATTTTTCGATGAGGAGGCGCACTTTCGCGGTTGAAATTTCGGGACCCGCGCCGTTGATGTCCGTCTCCGTCATGCTCTTAATCTTTACGCTTATGCGGCTTCTGCCCTCTACGGCGATAAAATCGTGCCTTAGCCCCGTCTTGTCCATCTCGTTGCAGATTTCCCTGCCCGTAAACCCCGCGATAAAGCCGAGCGCGAGCACGTCGTCGCCGAGTTCGTTGAGTTCCAGCGCGACGTTTACGCCCTTTCCGCCCACGGCGAGGCGCTCGGAATTGGTTCTGTTTACCGCGCCGAGTTTGAGATTATTTACTTTTACGTAGAAATCCAGCGAGGGATTGAACGTCACGGTGTAAATCATTGTTAAGCCAAGCGAGGGGAGAAAATCTGCCCGCCTGCGCGGTTAAAACCCCTCACGTTTAACTTTATAATATTTTGCGTTTTTTGTCAATACAAATTTTGCCCGCGCGCGAAAATCTCCCTTCCGAATTTGCCTTTTGCAAGTTATGCGCCGTCTTTTCGGACGTCTACGAAAGTAAATTCAGACGTCTGCAAAAGCAAATTTTAACGTCTTGGAAATCAAATCGGTTGACAAAAATTTTTGCGCGCGTTATATTTAAAACGCCATGAAAAAGAGAGATAAACGCCTGACCGCGGCGGATATAGCGGAGACTGCGCTGTTTGTCGCGCTCATGATTGCGGGCGTGTACATAAGGATACCCATTCCCGTAATGCCGCTCACTTTCCAGACGGTTTTCGCCGTGCTGGCGGGGCTGCTTTTGGGGAGCAAAAAGGGAATGATAGCCATGATAGTTTACGCCGTGCTCGGCTTGATAGGACTGCCCGTATTTTCCGATGGCGGCGGCTTTTATTACGTTATTAAGCCCTCGTTCGGTTACATTATCGGCTTTATCCTTACGGCGGGAGTGGCGGGGATAGGCTATTACCGCTCCAAAAAGCTGTGGCTTATAATAGTTCTCGCGCTCGCGGCGACGCTTGCGGATTATGTTGTCGGAATACTCTATTTTATCGTCGTGTGGGAACTTTCGGGCAACCCCGCGCTTTGGCACAGCGTAGTCGCTTATAACCTCGTTTATCTTCCAAAGGACATACTTTTGGCGCTGCCCGCGGCGCTCATTTCCCGCGTGGTCGCCCCCAAGGTCGTCGCCGTCCACGGAAGAGCGAAGAGGGAAGGGAACGGCGAACAAACGCCTTAAATGCAGTCAAAACTCAAAAGAAACTCAACTTTTGAAGAAAATAACTCGAAAGAAAACCACTTAAATATAAATAAAACTCAAAGGGAAATTTAATTTTTGCGGCGCGGCGATAAAAATTTATCGCCGCGCCGCACCCCTTTTGCCCGACTTTTCCGAACTTCCCGCTCACTCCGCCGCCCGTTTATCCAAGATAACCTTGTGGAAGTCATAACCGAAAAAAAGCCGTTGCAACATATATAGACTATATATCCGTTAAAACAATTGCAATGCGGCGCGCGATATGTTATAATATTAAAATAATTAACCTTTCCGCGGGCGCGGGCGTATTTATGTGTTATGCAAAAAACGCTTTCCGTAATAGATTTACGCGCCATACGCGCAAACGCCCGCCATGTCCGCAGCCTTATAGGCGACAGATTTTTTTACGCGGTAGTCAAGGCGGACGCCTACGGGCACGGCGCGGAGGAAGTCGCACGAAGTTTGTCCGACGTAGCCGACGGCTTTTGCGTCGCCATTGTTGACGAGGGCGCGTCGCTCAGGATATGCGGGATAACCAAGCCCATATTGGTGCTCACCCCGCCGCTTGATAAAGCGGACGCGGAAAAGATGAAGTTTTATTCCCTCACGCCCACCGTGGGAGACGAAAGGAGCGCGCGGCTTTGCAAGGGTATGCGCTGTCACGTCGCGATAAACACGGGCATGAACAGATACGGCTGCTGCGGAAAAATTCTCGGAAGCGTGCTGTCGGTTCTGCCGAAAGGAAGCGTGGAGGGTGTGTTTTCCCACCTTTACGCCGCGCAGAGCGAAAGACACTGCCAAGCGCAGCTTTCCCGCTTTCTCCCCGCAGCAGAGCGGGTCAAAAGGCATAGCGCGGGGGCGATTTCCCACCTTGCGGCGAGCGGCGGAATACTTCGGGGAGGTCAATATCTCCAACAGGGTGTGCGCTGCGGGCTTATGCTGTACGGCTACGCCCCGAGCGGGTTTTCCTCGGTCGGGTTGAAGCCCGCGCTCTCCGTCTACGCCCGCCTCGCGCAGGAGATAACGCCCGTCGGCGAGGGGATAGGCTATAACGTGGCGGACGAGGACTACGACAAACTTTACACATACAGATTGGGTTATGCCGACGGATTTGCCCGCGGCGTGCCGCTCGGCGAAAAGTCGCTGTGCATGGATAGCTTTATCAGCAGGCGGGGCGGAGAACTTTTGCCCGTGTTGACAGACGCGGAAGAATACGCCAAGCGGTGCGGCACGATAGCGTACGAGGTGCTTTGTTCGGCGACCCGCAGGAGCGAGAGGGTATATTTAAAGTGACGGACAGGGGCGAACTTCGCTATAAATACAGGATAAAGCGGGAGTATTTTCTCCATTCCGCGCGGGAAGTGGCGGACGGCGCGATTTGCGACGCCGCGATAGCCGCGCTCTCGGGGTACGACAGCTTTTTTATCTATTACAGCTTTTCTTCCGAGGCGGACACCCACGCGCTTATCGATAAACTTATCGCCGCGGGCAAAAAAGTATATCTTCCCCGCGTGGAGGGCAGGGAGATGTCCCCCGTCCTCTATGACGGCAACGCGGACAAGCTCGTCAAAAACCGCTACGGCATACAAGAGCCCGTCGGGGAGCGCGCAAAAGGGGATGTAGACGTCACCGTAGCGCCGCTGCTCGCCGTAAATTCCAAGGGCTATCGGCTTGGCTACGGCGGGGGATATTACGACAGATTTTTCGCCTCGGGCAAGGGCGGTTTAAGGGTAGGTTTGGGATATTTTTTGCAGTACACGGAGGAATTCGAAGGCAGCGAAAACGACGAGCCTCTCGATTTATTTATCAGCGAAAGGGGGATAATACGTTTTGGAAGATGAGATAGAGTTGGAGAAAATAACCTATTCGGGCAAGCGCAAATTTCTGTTCGAGGTAAAGGATATGCTTGCCGGAATAGCGTTTCCGTTTATAGTATCTTTGATTTTCAGCGCGACCATTATATCGTTTGCCGCGTATGAAGGCGACCTCGGCGTATCGCTCGTCGCGCTTATCGGCGGCGAGGCGCTGTTTATCGCTTCCCTCGTCGTGTTCGGCAGGGCGAACGGCATGGCTGCGTACAAAAAGACGGTACTCAACGAAAAGAAGCGCTCTCTCGGCTCTTCGGACGAGCGCGTCGTCTATCACACGGGCGAATACAGGCTGTGGAAGGGAATTTTCCTCGGCTTTGCCATCTGCATACCCTTTCTGATCATTCAGACGATAGAGCTTTGCGTGGACAACACGTTCTGCTCGTTCTGCTTAAAATATCTGTTTGCATGGGCGTATTATCCGTTCAGCTTCCTCGGTGAAAGCTATCAGGCGCTCAACTACATAATGGTTCTCGTGCCCGTGGGAGTGCACACCCTCGGCTATTTCCTCGGCAAGCTCAAAGAGATAAAAGTGCAGGAGGACCTCGCCTCGCAGGAGCTCGAAAGAAAGGGCAAAAGGAGAAAAAAGTGAGGGTCATAAGCGGAAAATACAGGGGACTCGTGCTCGCGGAGTTCGAGGGCGACGACATCCGCCCCACCGCCGACAGGGTGAAAGAAAGCCTTTTCAATATCCTTGCGCCCAGAATACGCGGAGCGGAAGCGCTCGACCTGTTCTGCGGGAGCGGAAGCCTCGGCATAGAGTGTATATCGCGCGGGGCAAAGAGCGTCGATTTCAACGACGGCGCGCTCTCGTCCATAGAAGTGCTCGGCAAAAACCTCGCCAAATTGAAGGGTGAGAACAACTACACGGTCACAAATTCCGACTTCCGCGCCTTTCTCCGCGCCGCAAAAAAGCCCTACGATATAATCTTCGTAGACCCGCCCTATCGCTGCGAATACGGCGTAAGCGTGTTTCAAACCATAGCGGAAAGAAATCTTTTGAAAGAGGGCGGCGTGATTGTCTACGAGCGCGACATCAAATTTTACGAAAAAGTAGACGGCATAGAGCCGTTCGACGAGAGGAAGTACGGCAGGACGTATCTTACATTCCTGCGCGCCGAACAAAAAGCGTGAATTTCGCTTCCCGCCTTATTTCGCCTCTCGCTAAAAGCAGTTAAAAAGTGGATAAAGCCGTGAAAAATGCGGCAATATTTGGGAAAAATATGAAAAAATGCGTATTTGCGGGCACGTTCGACCCGCCCACCGTAGGTCATAAAAAGGTAGTGGAAAGCTGCCTTGCCCTCTTCGACGAAGTCGTCGTCGCGGTCATGGAAAACACCTCAAAAAGCTGCCTTCTTACAGTAGAAGAGCGGTTGAATCTGCTGAAAAAGGTGTTTTCGTCCTTCCGCGGGGTCAAAGTCCGCTCGTTTTCGGGCGCGGCGGTGGACGTCCTCAGAGAGGAAAACACGATATTTTACGTGCGCGGCGTGCGCGATTGTATCGACTTCGAATACGAAAAGCGCGATATGTTCGCCAGCCGCAAACTCATGCCCGAGATGATAACGCTGTTTATCCCCGCGGAGCAGGAACAGTTGCAGATAAGCTCTACCCTCGTGCGCAATTCCATTCACTTCGAAAAGGAGTGGGGCGATTACGTGCCCGAGGAGATAAAGGAAGATTTATTGCGTTTGACGGAGAACAGACATGTTTGAAAAGCAAAAGAGAATACCCGAACCCGAAGAGATAAAGGCGGAACAGCCGCTCGGCAAGGAGCTTTCCGCCATAAAAGCGGCGCGCGACAAGGCGATAGCCGACGTAATATGCGGCAAAAGCGACAAGATGCTCGTCATAGTCGGACCGTGTTCCGCCCATGCGGAAGCCCCCGTCCTCGATTATATCGGACGCCTCGGCAAGCTCAACGAAGAGGT
>CANREX010000049.1 GCA_947629735.1 uncultured Clostridia bacterium | reverse complement strand
GGAAGTCATAGGCGAGCCCGCGATAAATTCCCGCGGGTTTGTGTTCGATTTCCACCGCGATTACAACAAGGAAATGCGCGAGGTGATTGACAGAGCCATCGGCGGCTACGACCTTTCCGTCGGCAACGTTGACGAGCTAAAACGTGCCATCAAAAAAGCGCTTAAAAATTACCTTTTCAAGAAGACTAAGCAGTCGCCGATGATTGTGCCGGTAATTGTGGAGTTGTGATAAGTTCACAAAAATTTGCGTGCGGTTGCGCGCCCGCAAATTTTTCGTGAGGAGTTAGGGCTACTCGCCCTCTGCCTGCGATTTTTAAGGGCACGCGAAATATATAATCGCAGGCATTCACCTCGCTGAGGTGCAGGTATGCACAAATTGGGACGAGCGCGGAGTTTCTCAAAACAGTACAGTGCACTGTTTTGCCGCGCGAGATGAGTGAGCGCATACGTCCCGCGCGAACGGTGACCGAGCCAACGGTTTTTCCTTGCCGTTGGCGAGAGGGCTGCGCATAGGGCTCCCACAAAAACACGAAGTGATTTTGTGGGATAAAAATGCGTGATTTTGCTTGCGCCGTAAGTTATTTGGGGAATACTTGCTTCTCTGCGTTTATAGACTTCGTAATTACTAATATATCCGAGCGTTTGCGCATTTCTAACCGCTCCCGCAATTTTTATCTGTATCGCGCTTTTTACAAGCTGTCATTCTGAGCAAATGAGAGCACGAATGTGCTCGATTGCGCCGAAGAATCCCCTTGTGGTGGTAGGGAGTAACTTTGAAACAGCATTTTCACTTAATAATTCCAGACCCATTCGACTGCATTCGCCTATCGGCTCGTTCCGCTTAGGGTGACAGGGTGAGAGATGGGCTAACGCTTCGCTTTATGATAACACTTGATTTATCTTATACCCAACAATCAAAATCAAATGCAAAACGACAATAAAAACGACAAAGAAATACAATTCAATTACGCGCATTTCGATACTTCCGTGCCCGAGAGGAAGAGCGGCACGGCGGGGATAAACAAGCTCTCGGTAAGTGAAAACGTGGCGACTCTTCGGGCGGAAGCGCGCGCAAAGCAGATACCCGTCGCGGACGATGAGACGTTGGGTTTTTTAATCGCGCTCGCGCATGCGAAAAACGCGAAAAGCATACTCGAAGTGGGCTGCGCGCACGCGTTGACGTCGCTCGCGTTGGCGGAAAGTCTGCCGTCGGCGCGCGTTACGGCTATCGAAAAGGACGAAAATTTTTATGCGGCGGCGCGGGAAAACCTCGGCAAATTTCCAAACAGGTGCAGCGCGCTGTGCGGCGACGCGGCAGATGTCCTTCTCTCATTCAAGGACGGCAGTTTCGATTTCATATTTCTCGACTGCGCAAAGGTGCAGTACATAAAGCTGTTGCCGCAGTTGAAGCGCGTGCTCGAAAGGGGCGGCGTGCTGATTGCCGACGACGTGCTGTTGAACGGGTGGATAAACGGGGAAGTCCCCCCGCCCGCCAAGCGAAAAATGCTCGTCGCGCACATACGCGAATACCTCGACGCAGTGACGGACGACGGCGAATTGATAACTTCCGTCGTCGGGATAGGCGACGGCGTTGCGCTCAGCGTAAAGAAGTAAAAATTTTGCGCCGCGGCAAAGTATTTTCCGCGGCGCACACACGATAAACGACGGTAAAAATTTATGATTAAGGACGTTGAACTCCTCGCCCCTGCGGGCAATTTAAGCAAACTGAAAACGGCGTTTTATTTCGGCGCGGACGCGGCATATATAGGGGGCAAAGCCTTTTCTCTGCGCTCTTTCGCGGACAATTTCACCTTGGAAGAGCTGGACAGCGCGATAAAGTTTGCGCACTCCCTCGGCAAAAAGGCGTACATAACGGTCAATATCTTCGCGCGCAATTACGACCTTTCAATGATGGAAGATTACTTCTCCGCGCTCTGTTCGATGGGCGCGGACGCGGCGATAATTTCCGACAGCGGCGTGTTTTACGCGGCGAAAAAAGCCGCGCCCGCGCTGCCCGTTCACATATCCACGCAAGCCAATCTCACCAACAAATACGCGGTGAAGTTCTGGCGTGAGCAGGGCGCGCAAAGGGCAATTCTCGCGCGCGAGCTATCCTTGGACGAGATAGCGGAAATTCACTCATTCGTGCCCGATATCGAGCTCGAAGCCTTCGTGCACGGCGCGATGTGCATCTCCTATTCGGGCAGATGTCTTTTATCCGATTACCTCAGCGGGAGAAGCTCCAACCGCGGCGAGTGCGTGCAGGCGTGCAGGTGGAATTACACCGTGAAAAAGCACGACGACGGCGCGGAGAGCGGGGAAATGAGCGTCGAAGAGGACAACCGCGGCACTTACATCTTCAACAGCAAGGATCTGAACATGTCCGCTCACCTCGACAAGATGAAAGAGGCGGGGATATGCTCTTTCAAGATAGAGGGAAGAATGAAGAGCGAGTACTACCTCGCCACCGTCATAAACGCGTACAGGCGGTGCATAGACGGCGGCTTTTCCCCGCAGGTGGAAAGGGAACTTCTGACCGCGGCTCACCGCGACTACACCACGGCTTACACCCTCGGCGCGAACGACAAAACCGTAAACTACACAGACAGCCAGACCAAGGGCGACTGCGACTATATCGCAAACGTCGTGGACTGCTCGGGCGGCTTTGCCCGCGTGGAGATGAGGGGGAGATTTGCGGTAGGCGACAGGCTGGAAGTGCTCTCTCCCGACGAAAACTTCGGCAAAAGTTTCATAGTGGAGAGCGCCGCGACGGGCTCGGGCGAGAGCGTGACGGACTGCAAACTCGTGCAGGAAATTTACACGATAAACTGCCCTTATGCGCTGCGCGCGGGCGACATTTTGAGAAGAAGAAAATGAATTACGAAGTGCAGAACGTAAAAAATTCCATAAAGCGCAATTCCGCTTTGGCGGCAGTCCCGGGTTCTAAGAGCATTACGGCGCGCGCCATGCTCGCCGCCGCCCTTGCCGACGGGCAGTCTACCCTGTGCGGGGCGTCTCTTTCAGACGACGGAAAGACCTTTCTTTCCGCGTTGAACAGCTTCGGGATTGAGTCGGAAATAAACGGAAACGACGTACATATCCGCGGTTGCGGCGGCAAAGTTCCCGTTAAAAAGGCGGAAATCTATGTCGGGAACGCGGGCACAGCGGCGCGCTTTCTGACCGCGCTGGCGGCGTTTTCGGACGGCGAATACGCGTTCACCTCGTCGCCACGCATGTGCGTTCGCCCGCAGGAAGAACTCATTAAGGCGTTGGAGAGGGCGGGCGCGCGCTTTACCTTTCACGGCGAAAAATATTGCTTTCCGTTCACCGTGGCAGGCAAAAGCGATGTCGCCGAAAGCATAACGATAGATATAAGCAAGAGCAGCCAATACCTTTCCGCCCTGCTCCTGTGCGCGCCGTGCGCCGCCAAGCCGCCCGCGATAATTTCATCGGGCTTTCACGGCATGGACTATGTGGACATGACGGCGGACGTCATGTGGTCTTTCGGCGTCACGGTAAAGGGAAGCGGGGACGTCTACACGGTTGACGGGCGATATGCAGCCAAGCGCTACGATATAGAGCCCGACATCTCCGCGGCGTGTTATTTTTACGCCGCAAACCGTATTCTCGGGACGGACATCAAAGTGCGCGGGGTTACGCCGCACACCGTTCAGGGCGACTATAAATTCATAGAGCTTATCAAAAACTTCGACGGCGGAAAAGTGGATATGTCCGCGTTTTCCGACCAAGCTCTCACCCTCTGCGCGGTCGCGCCATACTTTTCACGCCCTACGGAAATCTGCAACATAGTGCACGTGCGCGGGCAGGAGTGCGACAGGATAAAGGCGGCGTGTTCCAACCTTTCGGCTATGGGCGTCAAGGTGGAAGAGAGGGAGGACGGGCTGAAAATTTACCCCGCCCAACCGCATGCCGCGCAGCTCGATTCTTTCGGCGACCACCGCGTGGCGATGAGCTTTGCGCTTACGGGACTGCGCGCCGACGGCATAATCATTCGCGACGCCGAGGTCTGCTTCAAGACGTTCCCGCAATATTTTTCCGAGCTCGACAAGGTGTTGTCTATTCTCACTAAATGACAAAAATTCCGCGCGCGATTTTCGGGCGCACAAAAAATCGGAACAGAACAATAAAAATAAGTTGGGCGGCACATATGTGCCGCCCAACCGCATATTTACATATTTTTTCGCACAAATTTTTTACATTGCGGGACCTGTCGCGGAAGGCGTGTAAACCCTCGCGCCGAGTTCCTGATTGAGCGCATACAGCCCTTTCGCGTCGTGCCCGAAGAGTTCGAACTTCCTTATCATGTCCTCGGCGTTTTTCTCCTCTTCGCCCTGTTCCTTTATGAACCAATCGAGGAACTGCATCGTCTTGAAGTCCTTTATCGCGAACGCCTCGGCGTAGATATTGTTGATGAGCGAGGTGACGTACTGCTCATGCTCGTAGCCCGCGTTCAGGGGGTCTTGCGCGTTCTTCATCACCTTGTCGGGGCGGTCGATCGCGTCGAAAGTCACGCGCACGCCGTTGTCTATGAGATATCTGCGCATCATCATTGCGTGATCTCTCTCCTCCTGCGCCTGAATCTGATACCAATGCGCGAAGCCGTCAAGCCCTTCGCCCTCGTAGTAGTTGGCAAAGTCGAGGTAGAGGTACGCGGAATACAATTCCTTGTTGACCTGTTCGTTGATAAGTTTTGCGATTTTCTTGTCTATCATTGTCTTTTCTCCTTAAATTGGAATTTACGCCTATATTATAATGCGCCGAAAAAAACTTTACAACATTTTCGGGGCATATTTTTATATTATTTTATCGCCCGTGTTGTGATTTTTTATGCGCTGTGCTATAATTTTTGTATGGAGCGGATAATACTTCATTCCGACCTCAACAATTTCTACGCCTCGGTGGAAAGGCTGCGGGATAGCTCGCTTGTCGGAAAGCCGATAGCAGTGTGCGGGAATGTGGAAGAGCGGCACGGGATCGTGCTTGCAAAGAGCGAGGAAGCCAAAAAATTCAAGATAAAGACGGGCGATACAGTGTGGCAGGCAAAGAAGAAGTGCCCAAACCTTGTAACGATAGAGCCGCACTTCGACGAGTATATAAAATATTCGCGCAAGGTCAAGGCGATTTACGCCCGCTATACCGACCTCGTCGAAAATTACGGCATCGACGAGTGCTGGTTGGACGTCACCCACTCCACGGGCATATTTCCACCATACGCCGGCGAAAAGTACCAGCGCGAGAGCGGTGGGGAGAAATACTCCGACGGCTTCTTGCGGCATATAGGCGACGCTGTGCGCCTTGCGGTGAAAAGCGAACTCAACCTGACCGTCTCGGTGGGCGTCTCGTTCAACAAAATTTACGCAAAGCTCGGGTCGGACTTGAAAAAGCCCGACGGCACTTCCGTCATCTCGCTCGCAAACTTCAAAAACGTCGTGTTCGGGCTCCCCGTTTCCGATTTGTTGATGGTGGGCGCAAAGACGGACGTCAAACTGCGGGAAATGGGCATACGCACGATAGGCGATCTCGCCGCGGCGGACGACGACAAAATGCTTGCCAAGTTCGGGAAATTCGGCAAGACGCTGCTCGTCTACGCGAGGGGCGAGGACGTCTCCCCCGTGCGCGCGATAGGCGACGAGAGGGATATAAAGTCGATAGGAAATTCCATGACCTGCCCGAAAGATTTAACCGATCTTGAAGAGGTGAAGCGCACGCTGTACGTGCTCTCCGAAAGCGTCGCGACCCGCCTTAGAGAATCGGGGCTCGGGCTCGCCGATACGGTGCACCTTTGGGTGCGGGATAAGGATTTGAACAGCTTCACCGTGCAGAAAAAAGTGCGCCACACCGCGCTCTGCGGCGAGATAGCAAAGCACGCTTACGACCTTTTCGTCTCCAAATTCTCTCCGCCCTTTTTTGTGCGCGCCCTCGGCGTCACCGTGTCGGGAATGGATAAGCAAAGTTCCCAACTCACGTTCGAGGAGGCGGACGGAAGCTATTCGAAGCGCGAAAAGCTGGAAAGGTGCGTGGACGAGATACGCAAAAAGCACGGCTATTCTTCCGTCCAGCGGGGGATAATAGCCGAGGACGAAGCGGAGATGTATAACGACGTCAAGGGCACGCACCTCATCAAACCCGCGCTGTTCGAGGACGGGGAAGGCGACAACCCCGACAACCCCGACGGCGACGGCGGCAACTGACTGCGGACGACTGACGGCGGGCGGCGGTTTTTAGCGGGCTTTAAAGGTTGACAACTCCGCGCTTTTACCATATAATAAATGCGTTGAACAAAGTATATGCCGCGGTCCAGGGCGAATAAGCCGAACGTCCGCGCATGCAAAATGATAAAATTCAAGGCGGAACAAGGAGAAATATTATGGCTCTTCCTCAGGATTTCGGAGAGAACGTATTCAACGATCAGGTTCAGAAAGAGACGTTGCCCAGCGAGGTGTACAAGGCTCTGCGCGCGACGATAGAGGCGGGCAAACAGCTCGACGTGTCCATTGCGGGAACGGTCGCTTCGGCTATGAAGAAGTGGGCGGTTTCCAAGGGCGCGACGCATTATACCCATTGGTTTCAGCCGCTTACGGGGCTCACGGCGGAAAAGCACGACAGCTTTATAGAGCCCGAGGGCGACAGGGCTATAATGCGCCTTTCGGGAAAGAGCCTTACGGTTGGCGAAGCCGACGCGTCGAGTTTCCCCTCGGGCGGCTCGCGCGTGACTTACATGGCGCGCGGCTATACGGCGTGGGACCCTACTTCCCCCGCGTTCGTCAAGGAGGGCACGCTCTACATACCCACCGTTTTCGTCTCCTACACGGGCGAAACGCTCGACAAAAAATCGCCCCTTCTTCGCTCTATGAATGCGATAGACAAGCAGGCGAAGAGGATTCTGGCGCTGTTTGACATCAGGTGCAAGAAGGTCGCGACGACAGTAGGTCCGGAGCAGGAATACTTCCTCATCGACGAAGACGAATACTTAAAGCGCAAGGATCTGCGCCTGACGGGAAGAACGCTCTTCGGCGCGCCCGTCTCCCGCGGGCAGGAACTTGAAGACCACTACTTCGGCGTGCTCAGACCCCGCATCGTGGAGTTCATGCACGACCTCGACAAGGAGCTGTGGAGTTACGGCATTTATTCAAAGACCAAGCACAACGAAGTCGCCCCCGCCCAACATGAAATGGCGCCCGTATTCAACACGGCGAACATATCCGTCGATACGAACATGCTCACCATGGAGATAATGAAAAAGGTGGCGCAGAGACATCACCTCGCTTGCCTTTTGCACGAAAAGCCTTTCGAGGGCATAAACGGCAGCGGCAAGCACAACAATTGGTCGATGTCCACGGACGGCGGGCTGAATTTGCTCGACCCCGGTCCTAACCCCGAGAGCAACACCCTGTTCAAGTTGGTGCTCACCGCGGTGATAAAGGCGGTGGACGAATATCAGGGCATTTTGCGCGCTTCCGTCGCCTCGGCGGGCAACGACCACAGGTTAGGCGCGAACGAAGCGCCTCCCGCTATAATTTCCGTGTATTTGGGCGACCAGCTCGGCGCGATAGTGGACAGCATTGTAAAGGGCGTGGACTACGTGCCCGTGGAAGTCGCGGAAGGCTCTATCGGCGTTCCCGAAAGCCCTATATTCCCCAAGGACGCGACGGACAGGAACAGGACGTCTCCCTTCGCGTTCACGGGCAACAAGTTCGAATTCCGCATGCCGGGATCTCAGGCGAACGTCGCCGACGCGAACATAGTCTTGAACACGATAGTCGCGGACGCGTTCGCGCAGTTTGCGGACGAGCTCGAAAAGGCGAACGACGTGAAAAAGGGCGCGGACAAGATAATATCGAGGGAATTGAAGGCGCACTACCGCATAATCTTCAATCTGGACGGATACGGACCGGGTTGGGAAGAAGAGGCGGCAAAGCGCGGACTTTTGAACAACAAAAACACCGCGGACGCCGTCCCCGTGTGCTTCGAAGAGGGCAATATCGACGTGTTCGTGCGGCAGGGCGTTTACACCCGCGAAGAGGCGATTGCCCGCGCGGACATACAGCTTGAAAATTATTCCAAGACGATAAATATAGAGGCGCTGACAATGCTCGAAATGGTGAAAAGGGATATAATTCCCGCCGTGTCCGATTACGTCGCCGAGCTGTGCACTAACGTCGCGGCAAAGCAGGCGGTCAACGAAGCGCTTCCCTGCACGGGCGAGAAAAAGACGATAACCACCCTCGCAACGCTCAACGACGAGGTCAGCTCGCTTGCGGAGAAGCTGGAAGATCTCCTCTCCGCCGCGGACATGAAGGACATCGCCGCATGCTCGCGCACGATGGCGCACAAAGTCGTGCCCATGATGAGGGAGATAAGGACACGCGTAGACAAGATGGAAACGCTCACCTCTTCCGATTATTGGCCCTATCCTTCCTACTTCGATTTGCTTTACAGCGTGAACTGACAACTTTAATTGCTTTATAAGGCGACCCTTTGGGTCGCCTTTTTGCATGCCGAAAATCAGGCGGCGGCAGGCATGAAAGGGCGCGGAAAAATGGCGGCGGGCGGCGGCGAAAAGTGGGGCTTAAAAGGGGGCTGAAAAGGGGCGAAAGTGGGGCTGAAAAAGGGGCGGGTGTAACTTCCGACGGGGAAGCGGCATATTGTGAAATATCGTTATGTCAAAAAATTTTGTGTGTTGCGCCCGCGCTTTTTTATTTTTGCCGCGTGCTTCAAAGAGCATATGTTTTGCCGCCGATATGCGCCGAAAATACGCGATAAACGGCACATATGCGGGGGTCTACGCGTGTTTTGCGGGACATATGCGGTCTCTTGCGCATGAGGGGGAAAACGCTTAATGTGCGGGATAATCGGACTTGTCAAAAGGCAAGGTGACGCCGTCGGGGACGTCTACGAAGGTCTCAAAAGGTTGGAGTACCGCGGCTACGATTCGGCGGGCATAGCTTCCCTGAGCGGCGGCGCGATAGATGTCTTCAAACGCAAAGGCGGGGTGGATTCGCTGCTCGGCGGGATAGGCAATTTAAGGGGTCGTGTGGCGATGGGACACACGCGCTGGGCGACGCACGGAGAGCCTTCCGACGTCAACGCGCACCCGCACGTCGCGGGCAAAATAGCCATCGTCCACAACGGGATAATAGAAAACCACCGCGCCTTGACAAAGGAGCTTGAAAGCGGGGGTTACGCCTTTTTGTCGGACACGGACAGCGAGGCGATCGCCGCCCTGATAGATTTTTATTACAGGGAGAGCGGCGACCTCTTGCGCGCCGTCGCATCGGCTGTAAACAGGCTGCAAGGCTCGTTTTCTCTGTGCGTAATGTGCGCCGACTTCGAGGGCTTGATTGCCGTAAGATACAAGAGTTCACAGGCGATAGGCTTCGCGCCGTACGGCGTTTTCGTCGCGAGCGATATTCCCGCCCTGCCGCCCTCGTCGAGGGAAATTTTTCTGCCCGACGACGGCACGATAACCCTAACGGACGGGCTGAAAACGCAGGCGTACGACTTCTCCTTAAATCCCAAAAAATGCGTTCGCCGCGCCATATCCCACGGTCAATGGAGCGCGGATAAGGGCGGATATCCGCATTTTATGCTGAAAGAGATAGAAGAGGCGGAGCGCACCGTGAAGGACACCGTGGACGGGATAACGCGCTGCGGCTGCATGAAAAAGTGCGCGGAAATTTTGGGCGGCGCGCGCGATATCATAATCACGGGCTGCGGAACGGCGTACAATTCGGGGCTCGCCGCACTGCCTTATTTCGAACATGTCGGGGCTTT
>CANREX010000048.1 GCA_947629735.1 uncultured Clostridia bacterium | reverse complement strand
TCTATACCTCCCCACTTCCATAAGATAGGGAAGTGGGGAGGGCAGGGTAGGGCAATAGGTGGAATTGCGGTAGCAATGCTTTTATAATGTGGCAAAAATTATCCCTGCCCCTCTTTTCGCTACGATCATTCTCCCCACCCCAAGGTGGGGAGATATAGGGGTGGCGCAGTGGGGAGGGTAACGACAAAAAATTCGGTAAAAAAAATCGGCGCGCCGCTTTGAAAAAAGCGGCGCGCCTTTGCTGTTGTCGCGTCGGGCAAGTGGTTGTCGTCGAAATCTCATTTATTTATCAGCTTCAACAGCTCGTAAATCTGATTAACGGCGAGGGAGTCCATCTTGTTCAGTTCCTCGATGATATTCGCGTACTCTACGGGGAAGTTGAATTTGTCCTCGAAGAATTCGCCGAGGGATATCCCGAAATAATCGCAAAAGTTAAACAGCCCTTCGAGCGAGGGCAAACTCTTCCCGTTTTCAATCTGGTTGATATATTCCGTGCTCTGCCCGAGCTCTACGCTCAGCCGCCTTGCGGAAATTTTGTGCGCGTTTCTTATGCGCGCTATCCGTTGCTGTACGAATTTTCTGTCCATACTACTATTTTAAGATATGTAATAAGAAAATATAAATATTTTAATATTTTACTGCTTGACATACATAGTAAAAATATGTATAATGTTGATAATCAATATTTGAAAATGTTTTTAAAGACAAAGCCGAGAGGTTTTGCCGCGCAAAAAGTCAGCTTTTTTGCGAAAAAGACATCTACAAAGGGGGTACAAATGAAGATTTTCAAGATATTGAAGAAGGTATTTCAGGCAGCCGCGGCGATACTGTTCATGCTGAGCATAGTGCTGTGCGGCGTTATCCGTGAAGAGGTGAAAGGCGGTGCGACGGAGCTTGCAGAGACTGCGTTTTTGTCAACCGTTATGACGTTCGGCGCTATCTATCTGTTTGCCATGGTGGGCATATTCCTCGTGTCCGCGGCGAACGAAACGGCGCAGAAAGTCGGTCACGGCATGACGATTTCGTCGTTCGCTATCGGCTTGCTCATAGCGTTGCTTAACATCGAGGAGTCCACCGCCGCAATAGTGATGCTTTTGGCGGTAATCATGCTCGCGCTCTACTATCTGTGCGTATTCATCATCTATATCATGAAGAAGAGCGGCAGCGACGCGGAAAGCCCCAATGAGGATATAAGAATTATCCGCATAAGGGAATGGAAGCAGATTATGGACGAGGGCATAATCACGAAAGAGGAATTCGAAAGCAAGCGTTGCCAGATACTCGGGATAAAGAATCCCGCAAAGGCGGAAATTCCCGAAAAGACCGAGCGCGTTTAAAGGGCGGCTTTTGGAGGAAGTCAACGAGCTTATTCAAAAGATAATTGATAATGAGTATGGTGGGCGGCGCGCCTTTCGGCGCGCCGCCCTTTTGTTATTATATCCTTACGCTTGACAACAATATCGTTTTGTACTATCATATGAGAAAAATCTGCGGCGAGAAAACACATGCTCGAAGTCAACAATCTCACAAAGGTATATAAAAGCAAAGTCGTGCTGCGTGACGTGAATTTCACTATCGGTGACGGCGGAAGCATAACGGGTCTTATAGGCGTCAACGGCGCGGGTAAAAGCACGCTGATGAAGATAATTTGTTCGCTTGTCTATCCCGACGGCGGAGAAGTCCTCTTCAACGGAAAACCCGTGACGGATTCCAAGGGTGAAAGGTGCGGCAAAATAGGCTACGCGATAGAAAGTCCCGCATTTTACGGCGAATTGACGGGAAAGCAGAACCTTGCGTTGCTCGCCGACCTCTATCCCGACATCGAAAAGGACGCCATTTCCCGTACGCTTGAAAGCGTCGGGCTGAAAGCGCAGGCGAACGAAAGATACAAGACTTATTCGCTGGGCATGAAGCAACGCCTGCACATAGCGTACGCGCTGCTCAATGAACCCGAGCTGCTGCTTTTGGACGAGCCTTTCAACGGGATAGACCCCGTCACGGTCAAAATTTTCAAAGATTTGTTCAGGCAGCTTGCAAAAAACGGGACGGCGATAATCATTTCTTCCCACAATATTTTGGATATGCAAGCTATTTGCGACAGGGTGATAATGCTCGACAGGGGCGAGATTATGTTCGACAAGACGGGACTCGAAGGCGTGAACCTCGAAGAGACTTTCTACCGCTTCTGCCGCGGCGACGGTAACGCGCAATGAATAAACGTGTTTTACGCTATGAAACGCGGCGCATAGCCGTCTATAAAAAGTATTTTATCTTCGCAGCAGGCGTGCTGATACTGTTTGCGTTGTGCCTTTTCATATTCTTTGCCATGAAAGAGACAAAAACCATACAGGATTTCGACAGAGCGGTGCTGACGGAACAGTACAGAGCCGACGCTGAAACGTACAAAAAATATCTTGCGGAGAGCGGGGAGGAGTTCACTCCCGCCCAATACGAAAACATGAGCTATAAGCTTGAAGAGTTGGAGTTTTTCTTGTCCACCGACACGGTGCAATACGATTATATTCAAATCGAAGAGTACATGGATAAGTACAAAGGTTGCGAGGTTTCCGCCTTTTGCTTTTTGGTGTGCGAGGCGTCGCTCTATCCGTTTATGGCGATATCCGTCGTCTGCGCGCTTTGGGCGTTTTCCTTTGAAAAGAGCGGCGGAATACTCAAAAACCTTTTTCAGGGCTGCGACAGGCGGAAAATCTTCGACGGAAAGCTGTTGATTTCCGCGGCTCTCGCGCTTGGACTTCCTCTTTTGGTGTTGCTTTTCGGGACAATCGGGACGGCGTGCAACGGAATGGACTTCCTCATACATGACGGTGGCGTGAAAGTTATGGACAACGTCGAGCTCTTCGCGCAGTTGGGGCTGAGGAATTTTGTACTGATTTTATTTATGTATGCGGCGACCATGTTTTGCACGACCTTTTTCAAGCCGATGATAAGCGCTTTCGTCCCGCCCATGGCGATAATTATAACAGGCTTAATAGGGATGATTGCCACGGGCGCAAGGTCGATGGTATTGCTGAATATGCACGATTTCGAGGCGTTCAACGCGTTTCCCGTCGTCGGATTTCTCAATTATGCGGGCGGATTTGACTACGTGTTCGCCATATTGGCGGTTTTGCACTTCCTCGCCGCGGCGGCGTTTCTGATAGCGGCGCGCGCACGGTTTATACACGGTGACCTATGAAAAATTTTGCAAGAGCGTTAAAAAGCGAATTCAGGCGGATATTATCCGATAAAAAATTGCTGCTGTGCACGATAGGACTATTGCTGTTGCTTATCGCCCTTTTGACGGTCATACTTGCGACGACGAGCATCGGGAATCCCATATCCTATCAGCCGAACACAGAGCGATTTGCGAGGGAATACGATTATTACAGCGGTTGGTATCTCTATCTCACGGGCGCGAGCGACGTAAAACCCGATTCGGTGCTGACGACCCAAGATTTGGCGTATCTTAAAGAGCGCATGGAGTACTTCTCGTTTATGCTGCAAAACGGCGGGGAATGGTATAAATTTATAGACCTCTCCGCGCCTCAGGGAACGCCCATACCCGAGTGGAATATCTACAACGTTTCACCCGCCTCGCGCGGCGCGTTTGCTCAGTTATGGATAATGAGGATGTCACCCTATCCGCTGATTGCGATTGCGGCGTTGATTGCGATAGTGATATGCGTGCTGCCGTACAAGAGCGGCGTGATGAAAAATTACTACGCTTCGCCTATCGATAAACGCACGCTGTTTGCTGGCAAATTGACGGCTTGCTATATCCTCTGCGCAATTTTTTGGCTTATCGCCGTGGTGTGGGGGCTGTGCTTCGGGGCGGTAGGCGAACCCGTGCGCATATTGCGCTATGACGGGAATGTCTACTATTCATTCGGGCTCACTTCCGTATTTATTGTGAAGATGTTCGGCGCGCTCTTAGCTATGGCTATAACCTGTTCGTCGATAGCTATTGCGGGAAGATACAAAAACTATATCCCCACGGCTGCGATTATCGTAATTATTGTGGGGTTGTCCGTAATTTCCGAATTCCTCATGACGAAAGGCAGTATGAACAGCTTTGCAAAATGCGTAATTCCCGTCTCCGCCCTCTATATAAACGATTGCGTTCCCTCCGACGGCGCGCTTTGGGCTCTGTACGCGATTTATCTGATTATCGCCGCCGCCCTGACCGCCTTTTGCATTAACACCGCCGATAAAGATTACGCCGCCGAGTAACGCGCTTGATTGAGTGGTGCAGTGGGGGAGTAATTTGTACTTGGCTGTCATTCCGAGCTTGTCGAGGAATCCGGCTGGGGTTTGATACTTTGTCATTCCGAGCTTGTCGAGGAATCCGGCTGGGGGTATGGCACATAAAAAAGTCCTAAGCGCAATGAAATATCGGATTCTTCGACTGCGCACCTGCGGTGCTTGCTCAGAATGACAAGTGGGGGGATAGGGCTAACACCCTCGGGCAGAATGACACCTTTCTATACCTCCCCACTTCCATAAGATAGGGAAGTGGGGAGGGCAGGGTAGGGCAATAGGTGGAATTGCGGTAGCAATGCTTTTATAATGTGGCAAAAATTATCCCTGCCCCTCTTTTCGCTATGCTCATTCTCCCCACCCCAAGGTGGGGAGATATAGGGGTGACGCAGGGGAGGGTAACGACAAAAAATTCGGCAAAAAAATTCGGCGCGCCGCTTTGAAAAAGCGGCGCGCCTTTACATATAAATCATTTCCACATCAATCTTTCCGCGAAGAAAATTTCACTGTTTGTTGCGTTTGTTTTGAGTTATAAAACAATTTCAGCGTTGCGCCTTGAAAAATTCGCAATATTTGGACAAGGTGCAGTGTTCGCAGTCGGGCTTGCGCGCGTGGCAGACTTGTCTGCCGTGGAAGATAAGCCAATGGTGCGCCTTGCTCCAACACTCCTGCGGAATGGCGGCTTTCAACCCCTCTTCCACCTTAAAGGGGGTGTCGCCTTTGGCGATTCCGAGCCTGTTGGCAACGCGGAACACGTGCGTATCGACGGCAATCGCGTCTCCGCCGAACGCTACGGAGAAGACAACGTTCGCGGTCTTTTGCCCGACCCCCGCAAGACTTTTAAGCTCGTTGAAGTCGCCCGGCACTTTCCCGTTAAATTTTTCGACAATGTCGCGCGTGGCGGAAAGTATATGCGCCGCCTTGCTCCTGTACAGCCCGCAGGAAAAGATATAGCCTTCCAGCTCCTCCTGCGAAAGCGCGAGCATGCCCTGTGGCGTGCCGTGCTGTTTGAAAAGCTCCGCCGTGACCTTGTTCACCCTCTCGTCCGTGCATTGCGCGGAAAGTATTACAGCGACGAGCAGCTGGTACTCGTCGTCGAATTTCAGCGCGGGTCGGGCGTCGGGATAAAGCCGTTTGAGTTCTTCAAGCAAGTCGTTCATACCCGTATTTTATCACGCCGCGGGGATAATTTCAACCTAATTCGGCACAAATTTTAGCCCAAAACTGCAATAATTTCAGTACAAAATCGCGTTGATTTCCACCTAAATCAGCGCAATTTTCAGCTTAAAGCCGCGGTGACATCAAACTAAAAACCTCAAAAAACTAAAATCTCCCGTACTTGTTGCCGACTTTCATATAGCCGTAAAACGCGGAATAGTTCGCCCTCGCGATGATTGATTTCGCCCTCGCCGCGGCGGCGCGCCCTATAAGCACGGAGAGCCCGCACCCGACGTTGGCTTCCTTGGGTGTGTTTATAAGCCTCACGTCGAGCCCCATCGCTTTCAGGCGGGAATAGCAGTCCATCGCCTGCGAGCGGGAGCGGAAAACCGCCAACGTTTCATTCATAATTTCATCACCTTGTAAATATAATAGGCTATCACGCCATATTACATAATATGTGCAAGGAGCGTTTTATGATATATTTCGACAACGCCGCGACGGGCGGTTTCAAGCCCGACGGAGTGGTTCAGGCGACGGCTGCCGCGCTTAAAATGAACGCGAATCCCGGGCGGAGCGGGCACAAACTTTCCCTCGCCTGCGCGGAGCGGGTGTTCGCCTGCCGCAAGGAGCTGACGGAGTTTTTCGGCGCGCCGACGGCGGACAGGGTAGTCTTCACCAAAAACTGCACGGAGGCGATGAATATCGCCCTTCTCGGCACGCTCGGCGCGGGGGACAGGGTGATTTCCACCGTGGCGGAGCATAACTCGGTGTTGCGCCCGCTGAATTATCTCAAAAGCAAGGGCGTGGAAGTCGTCCTCGCGCCGCTCACCCGTACGGGGGACATAGACCTTTCGTTTATCGCCGAGGAGTGCAAAAAGGGGGTAAAGGCGGTAGTTGTCACCCTCGCTTCCAACGTGACGGGAGTTTCGACGGACGTCGCCGCGGTGCGCGCCCGCATGCCCGAAAGCGCGTATCTGATATGCGACGGGGCGCAGGCGTGCGGACACAGAAAAATAGACATCACCGCGCTCGGCATTGACGCCCTCGCCGTCGCGGGGCATAAGGGAATGTTGGGGATACAGGGGAGCGGCGCCCTCGTCTTTTCGGGGCGGTTCAATCCCCGCCCGATAGCGTTCGGGGGCACGGGCAGCGAAAGTTACAGCCTCGACATGCCCGATTTTTATCCCGACAGGTTGGAGGCGGGCACGCTTTCCTATCCCGCGATAATCTCCCTCGGGGAAGGCGCGCTGTATCTCAAATCGCACATGAACGAGAACCGCGACAGGACGGTGTATCTTACAGACCTCTTGCTCAACGGGCTGAGTTCGATAGGCGGCGTCAGGCTGTATTCGCGCACCAACGACTGCGGAATAGCGGCGTTCGCGTTTGAAAATATGCAGTCGGAGATGGCGGCGTACAGGTTTTCGGAGGAATTTTCGATATGCGTGCGCGGCGGACTGCACTGCGCCCCGCTGATACATAAGGCGCTCGGCTCGGAAGGGCTGGTACGCGCCTCGCTCTCGGCGTTCAACAACGAAAGGGAAGTGGACTACTTCCTGCGCGTGGCGGAAAAGCTCGCGCGGGAATAGCCTTGCGCGCGCATAATACGCCGCGCGCAAGGCGAAAAATTTTCGCCGCTTTTTTCCTTTTTGCCCGCCCGCGCTTTATCGCCTCTGCGAAAAGCGCGGCGGGCGCTTTGTTTTCCGACCTCAACTTGCCTGTCCGCAAACGGGCTTCCATTAGCCTGCAAAAAATCGGGCTCAACCGCATTTTACGGCGGGAGAAGTCAAATCGCAAAAAATCGCAAAAAATAAGGTCGGGAGAAGTCAAATCGCCTTTAATTTCGCGATTATCTGCTTTAATTTCTGCTTTCTGAACCCGTCCACGAGGGGAGAAAGCGCGTTGTAAAAATTGTCCAGATCGGCGTTGGTCAGCGTTCCGTTGCGCTTGCCCTGTTCCGCCTGCTGCAAAATCGTCTGCCAGATCTGCCCCTCGCTCTTACCGCTGAACGCCTTTGCCATCGCCGCCGCTAAATTCACCGTCTGTTCCACGCCGCCGCTCTGCATGTTTTCGCCGCGGTCGCCGTTCGCGTTTTCCCGTCCGCCCCGCGCGCCGTTTTTATAATCGCCACTCGCGCCGCCGTTAAAGCTGTTTTGCGCGCCGTCGCCGTTTGATTTAAAACTTTTAAAGTCTTTCATAGTCTCCCCCGCATATAATGATATAAGCCGATAATCAAGCCGAACGGCTTCTTTACAGTTTATGAAAGGAGACGGTTTTATGCAACTTCTTTTGCTGCTCATGCTCGCGCTGGCGGGCGGCAACCCCGAAAATTTAAAGGACGTGCGCCCGCTAATAGAAAGCCTCGGCGGGGGAGACACCCTGCGCGCCATCGAAAAGGCGGAAAAGCTGTCGGAGATGATTTCCAACGGCTCGGGCGGGCTTGCGGCGGGGAAATCGGGCGGCAAGAGGGCAAACGCGGGCGGCAATAGCGGCAATGGCGGCAATGGCTGCGGTAATAAGCGCGGCGGTTTGAAAGACATCAACTGCGGCGGGCGCGTAAACGGCGGGTTCGAGTGTTATGATTCCCCGCTCGCCCCCGTAGCCCGCATAGCCGACGGGGAAATAACTTCCCGCCTTTCCCGCTATATCGCCCTCGGCGAGTGAATTTTTTACGTAAAACCTCATTATTTTCCGCCCCGCCCGCAATCTTGCGGGCGGGGCTTTACAGCGCAAACGGCAAGCCGGGGGATGGTGTGGCAGGCGCGGAAGATGTCTTTAAAGGCAAATATCCGCAAGATATTGCAAAATTCTGCGGGGCGTGATATAATAAAGTCATGAAAGTCGGAATTTCCACGGCGTCGCTCTTCCCCGAAAAGCACACGGAAGAGGGGGCGCGCATAATCAAATCGCTCGGGGCGTCGGTGGCGGAAGTGTTTTTCTCCACCTTTTACGAGTACCGCCCCGAGTTTTCCAAAGCCCTCGCGCCGCAGCTCGACGGGCTGGAAATAAATTCGGTGCACGTCATGCCGCTGAATTTCGAGCCCAACCTTTTCAACGTCACAAGGCGGGTGCGCGGCGACGGCTATTATTGGCTCGACCAGATCGCGCGCTCGGCGAATTTGTTGAAGTGCAAAAATTATACCTTCCACGGCTTCGTCCGCGCGGGCGGCGCGTCTATGGCTGGGGGAGGGGCTAACGTCGGAGATGTCTCTTTCGTCGGCGAAAGAATTGCGGAAGCCCACGCGTTTATGGCGCGCTACGGCGTCAACCTCTGCCTCGAAAACACCGCCCGCTACGCCTATTGCTACCCCGGGTTTTTCAGGGAAATGAGGAAGTTCTGCCCCGATTTGTACGGCGTTTTCGACATAAAACAGGCAAAACGCAGCGGCTACCCGTACACAATGTACATAAAGGATATGCAAGGCGCTATCGCCTACGTGCATATTTCGGACGTCAACGAGCTCGGCGCAACTTGCCTTCCCGGCAAGGGCATTTATGATTTCACCGAGGTCTTCAAAGCGCTTAAAGACGCGGGTTTCGACGGCAACGTGATTATCGAAAACTACCGCGGCGACTACTCCGACTTTGACGAACTGAAACGGGCTATGGAGTTTTTGAACGAGATTGTCTATAAGATAGGGTGATAAAAGGGGGCTGGGCTCGTGTGAGCCCAGCCCCCTTTTGTGCGAATGGCGGGCGGAGATTTTTTCTCCGCCCGCCCTTCTTCATACGCTGCCGCAAAACGCAGAATAAGCGGCGCAATACAAGTTCACAAAATTCTCGCGCAGCCCGTGCGCTGCGAATTTTCGTGATTATGAGCGGCTCTGCCGCTCTTGCCGCCATATTAAGGGCGCGCGAAATATATAATGGCGGCAATTCACACCGCTGAGGTGCAGGTATGCACAAATTGAGTTGCGCTGCGCATAGGGCTCCCGCAAAAACACGAAGTGATTTTGTGGGATAAAAATGCGCGGTTTTGCTTGCGCCGTTAATTATTTGGGAAATGCTTGTTTCTCTGCGTTTATAGACTACGTAATTGCAGCTTCCGCAATTTATAAATTGTGTGCGTTTGCACTTTAAAAAGTTGTCATTCCGAGCGATTAAGAACGCGCAGCGTTCGATTGAGCCGAGGAATCCCATGGTGGTGGTAGGGAGTAACTTTGAAACGGCTTTTTCACATTGTCATTCCGAGCTTGCCGAGGAATCTGGTTGGGGTATGTCACAAAAGATAGACCTAAGCGCAATGAAATTCCGGATTCTTCGACTGCGTTCGGCTTTCAGCCTCTCTCCGCTCAGAATGACAGTAAAAAAGGACTTGTCGCTTCGGACAGCCCGATACTTTCCTTCTCTCCCATAAACCACAGGGGCGGGCAGGGCGGCGGCGTTTAAATAATTTTCTTGACAATTATCGATATAAGTGCTATATTTTAACTACCACATTTACAACCTGTATATTTTTTCGAAGATTACACAATCCGGCATTGTGTATCTCTTTTGACAATTAAATGTAATCTTTCGAAAACAGTTTTGTAGGTGTGGTAACCTGAGGAGATACCGTGCGGTGTGCTCTTTCGGGAGCACACCTTATTTTTTACCGCATAAAGGGTTATAAAATGAAAAAGAAGAAAATTTTGCTTGCAGCCGTAGCCTCGCTTTCGATTGCCTGCGGCGCGGTCGGGCTTGCCGCCTGCGGAGAAAAGAACGAAAACGAAAATTCAGACGTCAACCCCCAGATATGGGC
>CANREX010000047.1 GCA_947629735.1 uncultured Clostridia bacterium | reverse complement strand
GAGCGTACAATGAAGTACGTGACCGAGGAGTGCGTAAACCTGACACAGTATTGCGACGCTTATAAGCGTTTAATGTTAGCAAAATTGTTACAACTTTTCACCCACCATGTTCCCCCCTATCACTCATTAAAATTTCACTCCTTTTTAACGCAATTCATTTGCTAATTTCAAGCGCGCTGTGATATAATTATAATGACGGAAAAAGGGCTTGCGGATATCTCTCCCGCCCGCCGCGGCAACCCATGAGACAACCATGCGGCAATCAACCGCGGCAATCAACCGCGGCAACCCGCGTAATAACCCCGCGGCAATTCACAAGGCAATCAACATATCGGCCCAAGCGAAAAACCTCGGCGACGTCCAAAACTTCCAAAAAGGAAAACTGGGCGGGCATGCGCAAAGCTTTCGTAGATGTCCGTCAAATTCAAATCGGCATAAAAGCAAGCAAAAATCGCCGCTTAAAACGGAGAATTATATATAGGAGATTTTTATGACAGTCACAAAAAACCAGAAAGTTATTGACTTCGTAGAAGCAAGCGCGGAGCTCGGCTGCCCCGACAAAGTCGTATGGATCGACGGCGGACAGGAACAGCTCGAAGAGCTCAGAAAGGAAGCCGTAAAGAGCGGCGAACTTATCAAACTCAATCAATCTCTCCTTCCCGATTGCTATCTTCACCGCACAAAGGTGAACGACGTCGCAAGGGTCGAGGACAGAACTTTCATATGCACGAAAAACAAAGAGGACGCCGGTCCTATCAACTATTGGATGGACCCCAAACAGGCTTACGAGCTCTGCCGTGAAATCGCGCGCGGCTCGATGAAGGGCAGGACGATGTACGTCATTCCCTATTCCATGGGCGTGGTTGGCTCGGACTTCGCCAAATACGGCATCGAGGTCACCGACTCGATATACGTCGTCCTCAACATGGCTATTATGACGAGGGTGGGCAACGACGTCCTCAAAGCCCTCGGCAAGGACGGAGACTTCATCAAGGGCTTCCACGCGAAGTGCAACGTAGAGGCGGAAAACAGATATATAATGCACTTCCCCGAGGACAACACGATAATTTCCGTGAACTCCGCTTACGGCGGCAACGTCTTGCTCGGCAAGAAGTGCTTTGCGCTCCGCATAGCTTCCTATTTGGGCAAGAACGAGGGCTGGATGGCGGAACACATGCTCATTTTGGGCGTGACCTTCCCCGACGGCAGCAAAAAGTACGTCGCGGCGGCGTTCCCCTCGGCATGCGGCAAGACCAACCTCGCGATGCTCATTCCCCCCAAACACTACCTTGAAAAGGGATATAAAATCGAGTGCGTCGGCGACGACATCGCATGGATAAGGGTAGGCAAGGACGGCAGACTTTGGGCTGTCAACCCCGAAAACGGCTTCTTCGGCGTCGCGCCCGGCACGAACGAACACTCCAACCCCAACGCATTGGCTGCGACAAAGCGCGGCACTATATTCACTAATGTCGCGCTCAACACGGACGATATGACGGTTTGGTGGGAAGGTCTCAACAAAAATCTCCCCGAAAACTGCATAGATTGGACGGGTAAGCCCTGGAACAGCGCGAAGTTCGACAAAAAAGACAAATCGACCTACGCTGCGCACCCCAACTCCCGCTTCACCGCGCCCGCAAGGAATTGCCCCTGCGTTTCCCCCGACTTCGATTCGAAGGAAGGCGTTCCCCTTTCCGCAATCATCTTCGGCGGAAGAAGGGCGAGCACGACTCCCCTCGTTTATCAGTCGAGAGATTGGAATCACGGCGTGTTCATAGGCTCGGCGATGTCCTCGGAAACCACTGCTGCGGCGACGGGCGCGGTCGGCGTGCTGCGCCACGACCCCATGGCGATGAAGCCTTTCGCGGGCTATCACATGGGCGACTACTTCAAGCATTGGATAGACATGGGCAAGGTCGTCAGCAATCCCCCCAAGATCTTCAACGTGAATTGGTTCAGGCAGGATAAAGACGGCAACTTCATGTGGCCCGGCTTCGGCGACAACATGCGCGTGCTCGAATGGATTCTCAGGCGCTGCGACGGCACGGTCGACGCGGAAGAGACGGCTATCGGCTATGTGCCCAAGGCGGAAGATATCGACCTCACCGACCTTGACTACGAGATTTGCGAGGGCAAAAAGTTCGGCATTGACGACCTGAAAGCGATTCTCACCGTTGACAAGGAAAAGTGGGCGGCGGAAGCCGAAGAAATCGAAGGCTACTACAAGAACACCATCAAGACGAGAATTCCCGAAGAGCTCACCGCTTGCCTCGAAACGCTGAAAGCCAACTGCGCGGACGCTCCCAAGAGCAAAAAGAGCGCGCAATAACGAAATTGCAGCCGCGGCTTTGCTTTGTTGTTGCGATAGTCAAAAGCGCCCGAAATATGCGCTGTTGATAACTTAATCACATTTTTACCGCGTAAAAACGGGCAAAAACGCTTAAAATCAGCTATTGTCGATAACTTTTTCAAAAGTTATCGACAATATTTTTTTGTCGTTGGAAATTATTTATAAAAACAGCCCACATGCGTTTTGTTTTGCCAAAAAATCACAGCGTTGCTGTCAAGTTAATGTGAAACGGAATTTTTCCCCCGCCGCTTCCCTCGGTTGATGGAAGCGGCGGGGACTTTTGTTGCCCTTTCGCCCCGAGACGTTTGCCAATTTATTGTCGCCCGGACTGCGGGCAACAGTCCCGCCCGCTTTTCCTGTCACCCTGCCCGAGGGCATTAGCCCGACGGTTTGCAGAAAATTTTTGCGATTAAACAAAAATTTTCACAAAGCGTAACGAGCCGTAAGGCGAGTGAAGTCGAACGGGTTCGGTTGGGGTATGTTGCAATGTCATTCCGAGCTTGTCGAGGAATACGGCTGGGGTATGTAACAAAATAAATTGCTAAGCGCAATTAAATTCCGGATTCTTCGACTTCGTTCACTGCGTTCACTCCGCTCAGAATGACAGGGGGAGGCGGGAAGGGCTTGCGCCTCGGGCAGAAATGACAGTAAGAGGGGCTTGCGCCCTCGGGCGGGGTGACAAAATAAGGTAAACCCATTGTCCCTCTTCCGCGCGATATAATCGCGCTCACCCTCCCCACTCCCCTCAACCAAGGGGAGTGGGGAGGTATAGAGAAGTGATATTCCGTCCGACTTTTTATGTCTTTGACTGTCTTTTAAAATGCTGCGCAACCTATATTCCCCCACTCCTCTTGTGCAGTGTAGTGGGGGAAATCGAAAGCCGCGGAGACGTCATAATACCCCTTCTGTAAATGTTAAAAATTCACCCGCAAGCCGACGTTTATTGTGACAGGCGTTCTTTTTTATTTGCAAAAAACAGTTAATTTATACATTTTTTTGAAATAAATTGTTAAAATAAACAATTTCTTTCTATTATGTCATGAAATTTTCACAAAAAATACTTGACATATGAACAAATATTTAGCATAATAAAGTAGAGTTAATTTCTTTACCACAAGAGGAAAAGGATATGACAATTACAGAAGCGGTTGCGTATCGTCTCACCCGAATACTCAAAGACAGGGGGATGAAGAAAAAGACACTTGGGAGTTTGCCGGGCGTAAAGCCGCAGAGCGTGAGCAACATTTTCAGGGCAAAGAGCGTTTCGGGGATAAGTATGGTCACCCTTTACAGGATCTGCCGCGCGCTGGATATGTCCATGGCGGAATTCCTCGACGACCCCGTGTTTAATCAGATTTCCCTTCCCGACGACGTGACCTGAGGCAAAATCGGCACATTTGAGGCGGACGGCGCGCGAAATCCGACATTGTCGGACGTTTGCGGCGGTCGGAGAAAGGACGAAAGATAAAAAGGCATTTAAAAGACGCCTTTTATAGGGTTGCGGTTAAATTTGCCGCTGCATGAAAAATTGAAAAGTTTTATTCCAAGGAGAGAGGTTACGGCTTCGCTCCGTTTTTTATTGTCTTAATGAAGACAACTCCGCCGCTATATGGCGAGAGGGTAAAACTTTTCTCGGCAAACGTAATGATAACATTTGCCGAGAAAAATAGAAATAGGCAGGAATAATCTTTGCCTCATTATAATATCTTTTGCTACCGCAATTCCACCTATTGCCCTACCCTCCCCTCCCCACTTTCCTATCTTATGGAAGTGGGGAGGTATAAAGGAGTGTCATTCTGCCCGAGGGCAGCAGCCCATTTTTACTATCATTCTGCCCGAGGGCGCAAGCCCCCCTGCTGTCATTCTGAGCGAAGCACCAAAGGTGCGCAGTCGAAGAATCCGATATTTCATTGCACTTAGGACTTTTTTATGCGGCAAACCCCGGCCGGACCCGTTCGACTTCACTCGCCTTACGGCTTGTTACGCTTTGTGAAAATTTTTGTTTAATCGCAAAAATTTTCTGCAAACCGTCGGGCTAATGCCCTCGGGCAGGGTGACAAAATGCGGTAAAGCATTTCTAGGCAAACGCAAAGGCAACACCGCTTATATGCGTTTAGCGGCAGCGTGCGAAGGGCGGGCGGAGAAAATTCTCCGCCCGCCCTTCGCACAAAAGGGGGGCGGGCTCAACTGAGCCCGCCCTCTCATCTTTTCTCTTAATTTTCCTCGCCGCCATCCTTGTTCGCCGCACTGTTCCCAAGGAAAGTGCCGAAGTGAATTTCCTTCTTTGCGCGAGGTGCGCCGCCTGCGGGGCGGGCGCTTCTTTCTCCCCTTTCGCCCCTGTCATGCCTGTCGCCGCGATCCCTGCCGTGGGGACGTCTGTCTCCCCTGCCGCCGCGTTCATGTCTGTCGCCGCGCACGCCGCGTTCGCGGGGTTCGTAGGGCTTTTCGTTGTTGGGGATAATCACGATAAAGCGGGCGGGCTCTTTGCCGCTCGAAATCGTCTTTACGTCGGGGTTTTCGGCGAGCGTGGAGTGAATGACCCTGCGCTCGTACGGGTTCATGGGTTCAAGGGTGACCCTTCTCGCCCTCGCGACCGCCTTTGCCGCGAGCCTGTTTGCGAGCTCTACAAGCGTCTTTTCCCTGCCCTCGCGATAATTTTCGCAGTCGACAACCACTTTTTTGTACACTTCACGCCCGATATTGGATACCGCGCCCGCGAGGCACTGCACCGCGTCGAGCACTTCGCCGTGGCGACCGATAACCTTGCTGGAATCGGTGGAAGTTATGTTGATTTCAATCTTTTCTCCGTCCTCAACCACTTCCGAAACGGCGTTAATGCCGAGAATCGCCATAAGTCCGTCGATGAATTCCACCGCGCGCGCGCCGTCCGTTTGCTTTTTGGTTATTTTGACCTTCGCCTTGACCGCGCCGAAAATCTTCTTTTTGCCCTCTTCGAGCACCTCTATTTCAACCTCTTCGCGGCTGAGCCCGAGCTGGCTAAGCCCCTCTTCGATAGCCTCTTCTACCGTCTTGCCGGTAAATACGTCGTTTTCTTCCATTTTCAAAATCACCTTCTCTTATTTTTGGCGTCGGCGCTTCTCTGCGCCCTGCCGGCGTTTCTGTTCGCCTTTTTTGCGTTTTTGTTTGCCTTTCTGTTGAGATACGCGTCAAGTTCTCCCGAGGCTTCCTTTTTCTTGAACCAGACGTCCACGAGCTTGTTTATTGTCAGCATCGTCGCCAGACCGAACAGCGTGCTTGTTATCATGTACAGGGAGAACGCCGCGCTGTACATGAACGCGAACACGCCGTAAATTATCGGCATCAGAATGAGCATCATCTTGTTCGTCCGCGCGGCAGTGCCGTCCACGGTGGACAGATCGTTCATTGCCTTGTTCGCCCTCATCGATATTATCTGCTGTACGAGCATGAGCCCTATCGACAATATGATAAATATGAAATAGCCGTTGACGGCGCTCTTTCTGTCGCCGAGGGCAGCCGTGACCTTTTCGTATGAAGTCGCGTAGTCGTCGCCTATATGCGCGTTGGAAACCGCCCGCTTGAAGTTTTCAAACGTGGGCATTTCCTTTGTGAACGAGGAATCGGGATACCACAGGTTGCGCACCCAGAGGAAGGAATTGTTGTTTTCCATATAATATTCCCTCGCCGCCTGCGCCGCCGGCTCTTCCAGATAGTAATTTATAAGCGATACCCTTATCGCGCGCGCCGTGTCGGTGAGAGTCACGCCGTCCGCCTGCTTGGAGTTCGCCGCCGAAATATCGAACGCGCTTTCGTACTCCCCGCGGTGTTGCTTGTAGTCTTGGGCGAGTTCTGTAAAGACTTCGTCCTCGCTTATCTCCTCTCCCGCCTGTTTTTTCTCGTGATTGTAGTGCGCCGCGAATTTATCGAACTTCACCTCGAAATCGGCGGGCTTGATATCGTCGCCTTCGATCGGGTTGCCGTCCTCGTCTACGGGAATCAAAAAGCCGTAAGATTGGGGGTTGTCCTCGTCTATAATATAGCTGTTTACGACGCCGTTATAGGCGTTTACCAAGTCGTTATAGCTTTCGAGGTTGGCGTATTGGGAATACGCCGAAAACGCCTGCAATACTATAATGAATATTACGATAGATACGATAATGGGCAAACAGCTGCTGAGCATGGAATAACCGCTCTTTTTCTGCAATTCCACGACCTTTTGGTTGTACATGGACTTGTCGTTTGCGTACTGCTGTTGCAGTTTTTCCATCTGCGGTCTCATTCTCTCCATTATGAGAGACTGTTTCTTGCCCGCAACGCGCGAATATATGTCCAGCGGGAGCACTATGCACTTCAAAATCAGCGTAAATACGATAATACCTACGCCCACTATGCCTATTCCTTCGACGAGTATCCTTATCAACTGACCTATCCAGTTCAAGGGTATGGAAGGAACGGTGCTTATGCTGTATCCCAATACGTTTTGTGCCAATAAATTGTTCATCGAACTCTGTCTTTTCGGGGCGGAACGCCCTTTTCGTTTTTATTGCGGGGATATCCCCTTGCTTTTGCGGCTTGAATTGCCGCGTTGAGGTCAATAGACCCATCTGACCTTGAAATAGTTTTCGGGCGCGGGATCGTATCCGCCCTTGGAAAAGGGGTTACAGCGCAATATGCGCCAGCAACCGAGAAAAAAACCTATTATAAAGCCGTAATTGTTTATGCACCTCAATGTGTATTCCGAACATGTCGGCTCATACAGGCAGGTGTGGCGGGATAAATGCTTCTGATAGAAAACTATCACGTGCATGGAAATGATTTTCAGCCACGGCTTGAAGATATGCCTTTTAGCCGCCGCGAAAAATTCGGTCAGTCCTTTCATTTTTCCATTCTCTTCAAACAGGAAACGAGGCTGTTTTCAATTTCGGCAAAGGCGTAGCTTTCCGCGACCTTGGGCATAATCACTATATTGTAACTGCCCGCAAGCACATTGCAATTTAAGCGGAAAGCCTCCCTCACAAGCCTTTTTACGCGGTTTCTCACCACGGCTTTTCCGTGCTTTTTGGATACGGCAACGCCCATCAGGCGGCTGCGGGACGCCGAATAAACGACGGTTAGCGCGGGGGAATAAACCCTTTTCCCCGTCCTGAACAACTTTTGAAAGTCGCTGTTTTTTTTCAACCGACCGTATTTCATTTTAAGCCGACAAAACCCGTCTTACGCGGTCAGATGCTTTCTTCCCTTGTTCCTGCGCCTCTTTATTACCTTTCTTCCGGCAGTGGACGCCATTCTCTTTCTGAATCCGTGTACCTTGCTTCTCTGTCTTTTCTTGGGTTGATAAGTTCTTTTCATAATGCTCACTCCGATATTCTTATTTTTACATCTTTCGGCGCCACCTTGCGCCGCATGCTATACATTTTACCTTTTTTTGCGACTTCAAGTCAAGCGTTATTCGACGTTCTTACGGGTAAAATTAAGTAAAGTACGTTTTTATCTATCACATTTTCGCAAATAAAGGGCTGTACCTGGTTGTTGAACGACAAGGTGACGTCGTCCTCTTCGAGCGCGTTTATAGCGTCGCTTATGAACTTGGAATTCATTGCGATTTTCAAATCTTTGCCGTCAACTTCCGCTTTTACGGGTTCGCAGAGGTTGCCTATCTCGGAATTGGAAGAGATCTCTATCTTCCCCTGCGAAATATCCAAAATTATCAGGCTGTTCTTATCGTTTCTTACCAAGATTGCCGCCCTTTCGATGGAAGATTTCAGCGCCTTTTTATCCACCGTAACATAGGTTATGAACGACTTGGGTATAATGTTTTCCTTCTTTATGAAATCGCCGTTATACAGCGACGACGTCACCGTCGTGTCGTCCACGCAGACGAGGAGATTTCCTTTTTGAATCTTTATCTCCGTTTCGCCCTTGTCCGAGGGGAGCATTTTTTCAATCTCGTTAAGCGTCCTCGCGGGGCAGACAATTTCTATATCCCCCGTGGAAGAGATTATCTTTCCCTTCGTGGTAGCGAGCCTGAACCCGTCGAGGGCGGTCATGTTGATTTCTCCGCCGCTTACAACTATCTGGCAGCCCTTCAAAATGGGTCTGGAATCGTCGCCCGCGCAGCAGAAAGTGGTGGCGTTTATAAGCCTTCTGAGCTCTTCCGTCTCCAAGACGACCGAATTTTCGTTTATGTCGGTGTCTATTTTGGGGAAGTCCTCCGCGGAAAGTATCTGCATCGTCGTTTCGCTGTCCGCGTAGATTATATTCATTCTGTTGTCCTCGGCGTCGAGGGTTATCTGCACGCCTTCGAGCTTCTTTATGAAATCGGAAAAATATCTGCCGGGAACGCACACTTCGCCTTCCTCGTACACTTCCGCTTTTATCTTTTTCTGAATGGATATTTCGCCGTCGGTGGCGGTGAGAGTGATGCCGTCGTTTTTGGCGGAAATTTTTATACATTCCATAAGGGGAATGGTAGTGCGCGTCGCGCAGGCTTTAACCACCTTCAATACCGCGTCGGATAAATCGAGCCCTTCACAAACAATCTTCATAACTTTCCTCTTCCTTATATTTTTGAATTGCACATTTGCCTTTGATATTCGACAATCGCCCTATTCGCCCTTTAAATCTTTTCCCGCCTTGGCAGAATTCATCATATCCGACGTTCTCTTTGCCATGCGCCGCCTTCAAAGGGGCGATGATTTTAATAAAAATATTATAATATTTTATTATTTTTTAATGGTAGTATTATAAGTAGGGCGGTGTTTAATTGTCGATAGATTTCGGGCAAATTAAAATTACAACAATATAATAGCAAAAATAAGGGCAAAATGCAACAAAATAAGGTTGTTTTTAGTATATATAACTGAAATTTTATGAGGAGAATTTTGTCGGTAACTCTGTTGAAAGAAAAGTTGATAAATTGTGGAAAGGTTTATAACTTTTTGCCTTTGAACAGACGCATTTTGACTTAAAGGGGCGAAATTTGTAAAATTGAGGAATTATTGACAAAAAATTGTGCATTGTTCAAAACTTTATTTACATTTGCACCGCCTTTTCATTTTATGGAAAAAGAGGAAATTTTGAAGCAAAACGGGATAAAACGGCGCTTATTTTTGAAATTTTAAGGGAATTTGAAGGACGTCTTCCGAAGCGGCTGTGAAATTATTCTTTATAAGGTGTTGAAAGAAGTTGAAAAGGGCGGGTGAAATCAACGAAAAGGGGGTTGATTTCAACCGACGTGCAGCCGAAATTTAAAAAAAAATTAAGTGGAAGTCCTTTTTTAAAGCTCTATTTTGTGTAAAGGGGTTGAAAATTGCGCCTTTCGGTGGTATTTTATTGTCATGGACGTTAAAAATTATATCGATATAATAAACGGCGGAATGAGGGAAAAGTTTGATAACCTTTGCTCTTTTTTGTTGCATTACAACGAAAGCGTAAATATTACCGCCATTACGGACAGAGAAGGCGTTTTTGAAAAGCACTTTTTGGACAGCGTCTTGGGGGAAAGCCTGTTTTTCAAGGGCGCCGCCGTCGCCGAAGTGGGTTCGGGCGGGGGATTTCCTTCCATTCCGCTCAAATTTTTGAGGGACGATTTGAAGTTCGATTTGATTGAGAGCACGGGCAAAAAGTGCGTCTATTTGCAGAGCGTCGTCGATAAATTCGGCTTGGACGGCGTAAAGGTGCTCAATTTCAGGGCGGAAGAGCTGGGAAAAAATCAAAATTACCGCGAAAAGTACGATTGTTCCACCGCCCGCGCCGTTGCCGCGCTCAACGTCTTGTGCGAATATTGTCTGCCGCTCGTAAAAGTAGGCGGGAGGTTTGTCGCGTATAAGGGAGAATGTGCGCAGGAACTCGACGAGGCGAAAAACGCTATAAAAATACTCGGCGGAGAGCTGGAAGACGTCATAAATTACAACTTGCCCTCTGGCGACAAGCGGACGCTGATTGCGATAAGGAAGATCTCCCCCACGCCCGAAAAATACC
>CANREX010000046.1 GCA_947629735.1 uncultured Clostridia bacterium | reverse complement strand
CATCGGGATCAATGATAAGTTTCATCACACTGTAATTATACGATAGATACAGTCAGCTGTCAACTGTTTTAATATACAAATTTTCGTGCGAGGAAAAGGGCGGTATAAAAGCCGCCGCCACTTATGGTAAAGCCGCCACACCGATTGAGGAAAAGCCGCACCGCCGATTGTGGTTTTAAAGGTTGACAACCACCGAATTGAAATTTAATAAAATTTTTGCGGTTAAGCAAATATTCCCACAAAGCGAAATGAACGCACATTTTTTGTTGTCATACTGAGCGAAGCGTTAGCGTAGTCGAAGAATCCGGTATTTCATTGCGCTTTTGGAATTTCTTATGTAACATACCCCGGTCGGATTCCTCGGCAAGCTCGGAATGACAAAATGAGGTAGACCCTACGCCCCACCCTACCCTCCCCACTCCCCTCAACCAAGGGGAGTGGGGAGGTATAGAGAGGTGACATTCTGCCCGAGGGCGGCAGCGTGACGCTTTGTGAACACACATTTTTTGTTGTCAATTTGAGCGAAGCGTTAGCGTAGTCGAAGAATCCGGTATTTCATTGCGCTTTTGGAATTTATTATGTAACATGCCCCAGCCGGATTCCTCGGCAAGCTCGGAATGACAATCGGAGCGAACGCACTTTTTTGTCACCCTGAGCGGAACGAGCCGATAGGCGAGTGAAGTCGAATGGGTCTGGAATTATTAAGTGAATAAGCCGTTTCAAAGTTATTCTCTACCACCACGAGGAGATTTCTCCACTCAATCGAGCGCGTTGCGCTCTCAATCGGTCGAAATGACAACTTTGAAAGCGCGCTTCAATAATATTCCATACCACCATGGGATTCCTCGCTCAATAGTACGCTGCGCGTTCTTAATCGCTCATGGTGACAGCCAACGACAGCTTATCGCATAAAATATATTCCCCCGCTTACCTGTTTCATGTAAGCGGGGGAATATAAAAATTTAAAAAAACTCGCTATAAATTACTATAAAAATTATTTATCCGAAAAAATCACATTAGTTTACGATAAAAACTAATCTATCCAAAAATTCACATTAAATTACTATAAAAAATATTCTATCTTAAAAAATCACAATAAATTACTAAAATAACTATTATCCGAAAAATTCACAAAAAATAACGACAAAACTATCCCATCTTAAAAATTCTCTATAAATTATAATAAAAACTGTTTTATCTGAAAAATTCGTGATAGATTGCTGCGATACACCTGTCGCAGTCCTCGTTTTTCACGCCGACTATGATATTCAGCTCGCTCGAACCCTGGTCTATCATCTTCACGTTGACGTTAGCTTCCGCCATTGCCTTGAAAAGGCGCGCGGAAGTACCTATCGACGATGACATTCCGTGCCCCACCGTAGCTATAAGCGCGACGTTTTCCATTACGCGAATCACGTCGGGCTCGCACTCGTCCTTTATGCCTTCGAGCACCCGTTCGAGCTTGTAGCCTTCCGCCTGCTCCGTCTCGAAAACTATCGACATGGTGTCTATTCCCGAGGGGATATGCTCAACCGAAACGCCCTCCCTTTCGAGCACGGAGAGCACTTTGCGCACAAAGCCCACTTCGTTGTTCATGTGGCTCTTTTCGATGAGGATAACGACAAAATTCTTCTTGCCCGCAATGCCCGTGACGACGTTGCCTTCGGGCTTGTATTGTGATATAGGGAGAATGGTCGTGCCCTCGTCCTCGGGGCGGAAAGTGTTCTTGATGACTATCGGGATATTCGCCTTGCGCACGGGGAAAATGCTCTCCGAATGGAGAACGTTCGCGCCCATATAGGAAAGCTCCCTCAGCTCCTTATAGGAGAGCGACTTTATGCGCCTGGGGTTTTCCACTATCCTCGGGTCGCACGCCAAAAAGCCCGAAACGTCCGTCCAATTTTCATACAAGCCCGCGCCCACCGCGCGCGCCACTATCGCGCCCGATATGTCCGAACCGCCGCGCGAAAAAGTCTTGACTTTCCCGTTTACGTCCGTGCCGTAAAAGCCGGGGAATACGGCTAACTTCGCGCCCGAAACGGCTTTCGCTATCGCCTTATACGTCTTTTCGGAATCCAACCTGCCGTTTTCGTCGAAAAAGACGACGTCCTCGCTGTCCACAAACTTCGCGCCGAGCAGTTTTGCCATTATGCGCGCGGAGAGATATTCCCCGCGGGAAGCGGTGAAATCGCGGCTCTTTTCCCTGTTGAGCCTGCACTCCGTCTCGTCGAGCACGGAGGATATATCCATGTCGAGGTTGAGTTCCTTAACTATGCTTTCAAAGCGCGTCCTTATCTTTGCGAACGCGCTGCCGCACGCGCCCGTCCTCTCCGTTTCTTCATAGCACGCGTACAATAAGTCGGTGACCTTGACGTCGCCGCCGAAGCGCTTCCCCGGGGCGGATACGACTATATATCGGCGCGATTCGTCCGAAAGTATTATCTTTTTGACGGCGTTCATGACGTTTCCGTCCGCCATTGACGTGCCGCCGAATTTGCAAACCTTTAATGACATATTTTACCTTATGTTTTTTAAACGCTTTTGGTTATTAAACAAAACGTTTTCCGAAAATGTTTTGTCTTTGCGGGTGCACCGCAGTTCCCGTATGCGCCGCAGTTCCTGTATGCGCCGCAGTTGCGGGGTTACCCGTTTTATCTGATTTTCTTGGCTTCTATGTAGTAGCGCTTTTCGTTGCCCTCGCCCATCGAAAAAGTCTTGCGGGGGAGATTTCCGCCCTTTTCGATAAGCTCGAAGAAGTCTCTCTTTTCAATCGGCGGAAGAAGCACGCCGACGCCGAGCGCGCTCAGACTTTTGAGCTCCCGTTCGCCGTGAATGTAATCGACTTCGCCGCCGTTTGCAGCGATAAACGAGGATATGTAGCTATCAAGTTGTCTTATTCCCTCGGGGATATTTTCGGGGAAAGATATTGCCCGCGCCGCGCCGTCTATGACGATTTCCGCCCTGCCGCAGCCTTCAAGGCGCAAACCCTCTGCAAAGAGATTGGCTTTGTCCGTCTTTATCAGCCTGTGAATGGGCTCGAACGTCAGCGCTTTGTCGTATATGTTGACCGCCTCGACGAGGGCGAAGCGCGCGGGGTGCGTCGCGAGTTCGCTTTGCGAAAGCGTGGGCTTCAAATTTTCCCAACAGGTCTTTGCCGTGGCGAGAGAGTGGTTGCCGTCGCCCACCGCGAACATGAATTTTTCGCCGTTGCCGCGGGTGGATATCGCGTTGAATTTTTCTATGATTTCTTCGGGGTTGACTATGCGCGTGCCCTTTACGCTGCCGCCGCCCATGTTGAGCGTGAAGTCGTACAGCGTTTCGCCGCGCTTTGCGCATTTGAGGACTTCCCCCGCCTTGTCGTCGTACAACAGCATGACGTGCGGGAGTTCCACTGGCGCGTTTTTGCGTATTTCAACGCGGGGCGGAATTCTCTCCAAAATGGTCGCCTCCGTCGAGCGTATAGGCGCGTGAGAATTCCTTTCAAAGGAATAATCTTCCAGATCTATCGCTATGACGAGACCCGTGCGCGTACCCGACTGCGTAGTCCTCTCCACGAGGATGAAACTGTCCTTGACTTCACGGAACACGCCGCTTGCGAGGTACTTTCTCATCGCGGCGTTGATGCCCTCTATGCGGGCTTGGGTGTTGTCCTTCAAATAAATTTCCGGATATATGAGGTTGAGCGCGGAGGGCGCGTCGCCGACGAACTCTTTTAAATCTTCCCAATATTTCCCGTCCGAGGTGTATTGGTCGCACGCATTGACCGCCCAGCGCGGCATGTCCGCTTTTGACGGCAACAAAATTTCGGGTATGACTACTGTTGACATCTCCCCCTACCGCCTTATATGTTAATGAGCGCGACGACTATCGCCGCAAGGGCTATCGCAAGCGCTTTGAGACCGATATTTTTTGTAAACAAATCTTTGAAAAACTTCTTCATATTACTTCACCTCGCCTGACCTGACCTAACTTCTCTTGCTTGATTTACTTGACCTTGCTCAACCTTGCTTGACCTGCGCGGTCAGATCCGCCCAATAGAAATCGCTGAGAGCGTTGCGTATATCCGCGTCGGAGGCGTAACGCTTCTTTATTTCGCCGTCTTTTACTATCGAGATAATTCCCGTCTCTTCCGAAACGACGAGGGACGTGACGTTCGCCACCGCCGTTACGCCGAGCGCCGCCCTGTGCCGCGAACCTATCCCCTGCGGTATGTTTTCGTCCTGAATAAGGGGAAGGAAACAGCCCGCGGCGTGTATTTTGTTGCCCTCTATTATCATCGCCCCGTCGTGCAGCGGCGCTTTGGGATAGAACACCGCCTCTATCATGGGCGAATTTATGTCCGCGTTTATCACCGTGCCGCTGGAAATTATCCCCTCGGGCAGGTTCTCGTTGGAAAGCACTATAAGCGCGCCGATATCGTTTTTGGACATATGCTGCAACGCGCGGACGACTTCGTCTATGGTGTATTCTATGTCGGCTACGGTCAAAGAATCCTTCTTGGAATCCTTCTTGGCGTGCTTCTTAGAGCCGACGTCCAGAAGACCTCTCTTTATCTCTGTGTTGAACATGAGCAAAACGGACATATCGAGGAACACGACGACCAAAACGAGCATTTCGGAATCAATCTTTTCCGAAAGGGAGAAAGATATCCCGACGCCTAAAATTACCGCCACGAATACGGGAACTATCTTCATTCCCTTATTGTCCTTTATCATTTTCAAAACGTAATAGAACGTTACCGCAAAGAGCAAAAACTCGAAAATGTAGCTGTAATTGAACGACAGCGCCATTTCTTTAATCTTATTTGCGTAATTTATCCAGAATTGCCCGCTCATTTTCACACTCCTACTATTATATTAAGCAATTTATACATAACTCATTATATTATTTTGTTGAAAAAAAATAAAGCGTTTTGACGCGCTTTATATTTTATAACTTGTATTTTTTGTCGCTTTTTGCCCGATATGGCTGAACTTTTGAGGAAATCGCCCTAAAACTTACGCGAAAAACACGCTGCAAAACGCGTTTTCGAGCGCGCCGTCCTTGGTTATAAGCCCGCCTTTGAACGAGGATATCAGCCCGTAAAGCGAATTTATAAGCGCGCAAAGCCGCTCTTCGCCGAAGCGGCGGGCTTCCTCCCTGTTCTTCTTTACTCCCCATTCGCTCATTTTAAGGCGGGCGGAAAGTTCTGCATCCGAACCCTTCTGCGTGAGTATGGCGAGGAGGTTTTTGAAATAGTTCAAAAGCGAGGACAACACCGCGTTTTCGTCAAAGCCCTTTGACAATAGATCTTTGCAGATAACCACGAAGCCGTCGCAATCGCGGCGGGCAATCGCTTTCGTCATCTCATAGACCCTGTATTCCGCGTCCTTGTAGACGAGGTTGTCCACGTCGGCTTTGGTTATCTTGCCGCCCGCGCCCCACTCTATGAGTTTTTCCACTTCCATGCTCACGCGCGCCATATCGCGCACGCAATAGCCCGCTATCGCCTCGCACGCTTCCACGGTAGAAGTCACTCCCGCGCGCTTCATCGTAAGATACGCCCACCGCGCGACGACGTCCTCTTCCTCGCGATTGCAATCGACGTACGTTATGCACTTTTTGCGCTTCAAATCGACGCCTTTGCCGCCGCCCTGCCTGTTCACGATAATTAAAATCGAATCGGCGGGGAAGTCCTCGAAAAACGCTTGCAGATACTGCTTGTATTCGCCGTCGGTCGGGTAGAAGTCGCTGACCTTTATAACGCGCTTTTGCGACATGAGCGGGTATGCGGAAAGCGCGCTCGTCAAATCGGTGAGCGCCTTGCCCTTTAACGCACCGCCGTCGAAAGAAGAAAAGTTCAACTCGGGCATGCTTAAAAACGCCGACTTTATCTGCTCTTCCGCCTTGGCGCGGAAATACGCGTCGTCGCCTTCGATGAGATATATCCCCCGCGCTCCCTGCGCTATATCCTCTTTAAGCTGTGTGAATTTCATTGTTATCATCTCCGCTTTTTTGCCGATAAAAACCATGTTTTGCGTGACGTCAAACGCGCTTAGCCTGCGCAAAGTTTTTGTTGGTGAAAACTCCGCTTGCCGCGCAAGGTTTTTTGCCGCCTTTTGTCGGCTTGGCGCGCGATGTTTTTTGATGTCAAAACCCCGTAGACCCCGTAATATGTGCCGACGAATTGCAATTTCGCCTTACTTTGCCACGCCCTCCGCCGCTTCAAAAAGCGAGGTTTTCCCGACCTTTCAGATGAGTATAAAGCAAAGGCAAATCGACGCGGCGGCAGCGGAAAACAGCGTGCTGCGCACCGCGGGTTTGAAGTTGAATTTATCGGACAGAGCTATTAAAATCGCCGCGAAAGGCAGATATATCCAAAGCCCCGTTTCGCGCGAAATTACGGCGTTTTCAAACCCCAGCTCCACCACCGCGTTTATCAGCAGCTGCACGGGCGTGCAGCCTATCTGCGTAAGAATAGCAGCAAACGGCGGAATGATTGCGCCGAGCATTACGCATGCGAACAGAAGCAGATACAGCGCGGAAACGACGGGAATTATCAGCACGTTCAGAAACAGCCCCGCCCACGAGACATATCCGAAGCACGCGAACTGCGTCGCCGCCGTGCCGAGCTGTGCGGAAACGCCAGCCGAAAGAGCTTCGCCCAATTTTGCGGGCAGAAATTTCAGCGCGCCCTTTAACCCGCGCCCGAGCATGGCTATCCCGAGGACAGCCCCGAACGAGAGCAGAAACCCCGCGCCGAAAAGATATAGCGGGTTTATCAAGAGCAGTACTATCGCCGCAAGCGCGAGCGAATTCAAAAAGTCGTTCTTGCGATATGCAAGGGTTGCCGCCGTACCGACCGAACACATGACGACAGCCCTGACGGACGACGCCGTAAAACCGCACACGCCCGAATAGAACACTATCGCCGCTATCCTTATCGCCGCGGAGACGTAGCGGTTTACGGGCAGTTTTTTGAAAATGAGCGTTAGCGCGCCGTAAATAACGCCTATATGTAAGCCCGAAACGGCGAAGAGATGCGCAATTCCACCGTATCTGAACGAGGATAGCGTTCCTTCCGATATCGAAGAGGAATCGCCCGTGAGAAGCGCAAAGCACACCGCCGCAGTCTCGCCGTCGGTATTATCAAAGAGCGTGCGCCTTATTGCCGAGTTAGCCGCGCCGAACAGCGAAAACCCCCAATCGGCGTCAAGACCGCCGTTTATCGTGCAGTAGTATTTTATTCCGTTAAGCGCGGAGTATGAAAGCTCGCCGCCATCGAAGAGTTCCTCCCTGTAAATTGCCGTAGTGAAACTCACCGAATATCCCTTTTCACAGTAGTCGCCCGCGCTGTCGCCGAGATACGCGGCAATCTTTCCGCCGAGCTTCATTCCGTCGGCGCGCAGCGAGCCGATTATGAGATACGTCCTGCCGGCAGACGTCACGCTCACCTTCTCCACCCTGCCTTCGATGAAGTACACGCCGCCTTCCGCCGCTTCGTATGCGCAAAACGCGCCGCACAACGAAAGCGAATAGAGCGCGCCGCCCAAAAAAGCTATCGCGATAATTGCGAGGCTCGCGCTCATCTTCGGGTCGGTGAATTTTGCGGTGACTACAACTATCGCAGCCGCAAACAGGACGAACGGAATGAGCAGATACAGCCCGCTCACGCCGAAATACGCGAAAATCGCGCCAAGAACTATGCCCGCCGCCAAAAACAGCGCAGCAGTGCAAACAAGTCTGAAATTAAACAGCTTTTTTCGCTTTGCCCTGTCCATATGCCATATCAGCCGAGGGAAATTCTGTCCGCAATGCTCCTTATAAATATGCCCGAAGCCACGCCGCTGTCGATACACGCGCTTATAAACGAGGTGTATCTTTCCGTCACGCGCGCGGGCTTGAATTGCGCGCACACGGCGTTTATCAGCTCGTCGAGATAGAGGCTGACGTTTTCCAAAAGAATCGCCTTTACGCAGGATATGACGTCAAACGGAGTGAAGTCGCCATCCGAAGTGCGGACGGGCGAATCCTCTTCCACCCTGTATTTATCGAGAGACGTCGCCTTGTCCGTGCGGTAATAATATGTCGCGTTGAGCGATTGAACGCTCTTGAAGTTGCACGCGGGCAAAAGCGACTTTATCTTGTTTTCGAGCCGCACGCCGTACTTCGCTATCCCGTATTGGGCGAGGACGCGCTTTATTAAGAATTGCTCCGAAATGGGCTCTTCCGCCGATACGACCGCCTTTATAACGCGGGTAAGTTCCGCGTCGGCAGAGCCCGAAAGCAGCGCGGAGGAATCGAGCTCGGAGACGTCGCACTTGACGTATTTATAGGGGCGTTTGAAGTTGGAAGCGACGTTTGTCTGCGCGCTCGTCAGCTTGTCGAGGTAATCTTTTATCTTCTTTATCTCCCTCTTGGGGTTGTTGAAGAAGTTCACGGAATACAGCTTGTAGACGTTCCAATTATTGCGCTTCAACGTGTTTATCTGCATTACGAATTTGTCCTTTACGGAGAAATTCGCGTCGCCGTCGCACAAGACGGCGAGTATGAAATTGCGCTTGTTATTGGGGTCTACAACGCCGACGTCTATCTTGAAATCGGAGACGCCAACGTCGCAGCGGCACTCATAGCCGTAGGACTGCAACTCCTTTGCGATATGCTTGCTTATGCCGTCGCGGGGGATAATTACCTCGTCGCTGGGCGAGGCGAGACCCGTCCTGCCCTTTTCCGCGAATTCGAGGAAGGCTTTGAGCCCCGCGACCCCGCGTGACGTCGTGCGAGATAAATCTATCATGGAGTAGCGCATCGAAGAAAATACCAACATTTCCTCCCTCGCGCGCGATACGGCGACGTTCAGTCTGCGCCACCCGCCGAGCTGGTTCAAAGGTCCGAAGTTGAGCGATATCTTGCCGAGGTTATCAGGACCGTAGCACACCGAGAACAATATCACGTCGCGCTCGTCGCCCTGTACGTTTTCGAGGTTTTTGACGAACAGCGGCTCGTCTCTATCGTAGGCGGCATCCTCCAAGCCCTTATCTGCGAGCTTTTTGGAGAGCAACTTTTCGATATAGACCTGCTGGGGCGTCGAAAACGTCACTATGCCTATCGACGACTTGTTGAGAAGCGGGTCGGAAAGTCTGCGGACGACCTCCGCGATGAGCGCTTCCGCCTCCTCCTTGTTGCACTTGCCGCCGCCGCGCTCGTATACGCCGTGCTCGACGTAGCGGAAGCCCACCTTGGAATCGAGCGCGTCGGGCGAGGGGAATGTGCACAGCTTGGAAGAATAGTACATTATGTTGGAAAAAGCTATCAGGCTTTCGTGTTTGGAACGGTAATGCCATGTCAGATGCTTTTCGGGTATACCCAGCGCGAGGCAGTCGTCGAGGACGCTTTCGAGGTCCTCGGTTTCGGGGTTGTCCTCATCAGGGCCTACCGACATGAAGAACGACGTGGGCGGCATTTGCTTGGGGTCGCCCACTATTATCGCGCTCTTTGCGCGCGCAAGCGAGGGCACGGCTTCACACGTGGGAAGCTGCGACGCCTCGTCGAAAATCACAATGTCGAAAAGATCGGGTACGGCGGGAAGATATTGCGACACGGTAAACGGGCTCATCAGCATGCAGGGCGCAACTATCTTCAAAAGTTCCGGAATTTCCGTGAAAAGACTGCGGAGGTTGAGCGCGCGCGGGTTGGACTTTGTGCGGCGGCGGAATGACATCAACTCTAACGCAAGCGCACCTTCCGTGCCCTCGTCGGGCAGGCGGGAAATGAGGTCGTGCCTTATCTTTTTGCGCGTCAAAGAGGCGTATTCTTCGAGCACGCGGGAAAAATTGCTCGCCGTTTCATTCATGACCGTCGCCGAAAAGCCAGCAAGCGCGGGGTCGGCGGGGATATTTTTCTGGACGAAATTGCGATAGACGTTCTTGCGGAACGCCGAAAGTATCTTTTCGCCGCTTATCTGTCCGCTTTCGAGCGCGTCTGTTATGAACGTCAGCCCGCAGCCGTTGAGATTTTCCGCCGTCTTTTTGTACATGCACCATGCGGGAAGCATGTCTATATTGTCTATAAGCGATGAACACTCCGAGTTGAAATACCCGAAAATGTCGTCGTCGACGTGCGCTTTGACGTCCGCCTTTATCACCCCGAGGAAATAATCGCTGCTTTCCGTGAAAGACTGCGCCGCCCCGAGCAAGCCCGCAAAAAGCGGCTTCAAGTGCCCGTCGGACGAGGCGGAACACACCGAATTGAACGCGTCGGCGTTGTAGTCCATGAACACGCCGTCGCACATTCTGTGGAAGTCATAGAGAGGGGCTAAGAATTCCTCCCTCTTCCTGTCGTTTATCCCGCCCGTGAGCGAGGTGAAGTTGGAAGAAAGTTTCGTGTAGGTGAGAATTTCCCGCCTGTCCTGCTCTATTTCGAGCGCGCGCTTGACCCAATCGAGCTCCTCGCCCGCC
>CANREX010000045.1 GCA_947629735.1 uncultured Clostridia bacterium | reverse complement strand
GTGAGTATTCCGCTTAATACGCTTTCAAGCTCTATATTGCTCTCACTCTTGCTCTCTCCAAGTTGCACGTTGCAGTATGCTAAAAGCTCTTTAACCGCGGCTATCGTGTCGTTTATTTCAGCCTTAACGGTTACGTTTACGTCTGTTCCGTTTAATTTTTCAAGGCTTAAAACTATTTCTCCGTTCGTTGCCTTATCGTATGTATACCATGCTTTAAGCTCCGCGCTTACAGGCATGTCGTTATAAACATAGCCGACCGCTATTTCCGCGCAAACTGCAAGACCCTTTATGTCCGCGTAAATGGTTGCTTCCGCGGTCAAGCCCTTAGTCTGCTCTATCGCGCTGCCGTCAAAGGAAAGGCTAACTTCGTAGAGTTCCGCACTTATAAACTGCTGAATATCCTCAACTGCATAGACAAGGTCTAACGCGTCGCTTGTGTCGGGTTGCGCAATTTTTTCGGTTGCAGGGTTGATTTCAACTTCCAAACCGAGCGCGGGAACGTTTGCTACGAGATTGCAATTTTTATGTGAGTATGCGAGATTGACAACACCGAAGTTAATTGGAAGTTCTACGTTTAAAAGTTTAAGCACTTCGTCCGCATTTACTCCGAGTTTTAAGCCGTCCGCGTTGGTCGCAAGTTCGGGAATAAGCGTTGAAAGGTCGGCGGTGAGTATTCCGCTTAACACACTTTCAAGCTCTATATTGCTCTCGGTTTTGCTCTCTCCAAGTTGTACGTTGCAGTACGCAAGCAATTCTTTTACTGCGGCTATCGTTTCGTTGATTTCAGCCTTAACGGTGACGTTTACGTCCGTGCCGTTCAGCTTTTCAAGGCTTAAAACTACTTCGCCGTTGGTGGCTTTATCGTATGTATACCATGCAGTAAGTTCTGCACTTACGGGCAAGCCTTTGTATTCATAGCCTACATTTACCGCCGCGCAGGCCGCAAGACCTTTTATATCCGCATAAATTGTAGCTTCCGCGGTCAAGCCCTTAGTCTGCTCTATCGCGCTGCCGTCAAACGACAGGCTAACTTCGTAGAGTCCCGCACTTATAAACTGCTGTATATCCTCAATCGCATAGACCAAATCTAACGCGTCGCTGGTGTCGGGTTGTTCTATCTCTCCCTCTGCGCCGCTGACCGCAATCGAGAAGCCAATCGCGGGGAGAGCCGCGGAAAGCGTTCCGCCGTAAACCCCGTCGCCGCGCACGTAAGAGAGCGCGCACTTGCCGAATCTTACGCCCGCGTCCACGCCGAGCATGTTCAAAACCGTATCGACGTCAACGCTGAGCTTTATCGCCGTTTTATCCGCATAGACGTCACCGAGCAACGAAGAAAAATCGTGGCTGAAAGCCGAATTCAACATGCCGACAACGCCGTCGAGCGCAACGCCTTGGGGAGCGCCGCCGAAAGTCAAAAGCGCGCCGAGGCTGTCCGCAAGCTGTTTGACGTCGCACATCAGCGTCACGTTCACGGGCGCGCCGTTCAGCTCTTTAAGCGCAAGCACCGCCTTGCCGTAACCCGCGCCGAGCACGTCGTAGTCATAATAGATATCCACGAGGGCGGAGAGATTTCCGCCATAAAGCGCGTAGGAGACTTCCGCTTCCGCGCCGACCGTCACGCCGTCGATATCGACAAAGGCAGAAACGGAGGCGTTCAGCCCCTTCAACGCGGAGACGTTTACCTGTTCGCCTTCGCCGTTGAGATCTACCTCGATTTTCAATAAGTCGGACGAGATGAGAGAATAAGCGTCCGCGACGAAGTCCGCAAGGTTTGCAGCCGTCTGCGATTCGTCGCGGGAAATGGGCTCGCCCGTCGTCGAGCGAAGGGTGACGTTGCAGTTGAGCTGCTCGCCGCCGATGGTTATTCCGCTGACCGTGCCGCCGCGGAATGTCGCAGCGTCCTTTTCGAGACCGAAATAAAGTTCAACGTCCAGCCCGACGCCCAAGCCGAGCAGATCGTCCGATTTCAGCGAGAGCACGGCTTCTCCGCCCCTGTCCTCTATCGTCATCGCGTCCATAAGCGAATTGAGCGCGTCGTCGCCGATATTCAAGCCGCCGTCGGAGCTTTCGCCCGTTATTCCCAGACTATCCTTTAATTTTTCCGCCCAATCGATTATCTTTTCGATCTGCGGCTTCAATTCGGCGATATTGACTTCGAGCGCGAAGTCCTCGCCGTAGTATGCGTGCGCCTCGCCGTCGGCGTATTCCACGAAAAGCCCCTGCTCTTCGAGCGTTTTGCCGAGGCTGAGGCGGATTTCAAGCGTTTCGAGCGGGTCGGCGAGGTCGAGAGCGACAAACACGAAACCTTCGTACTTGTTCTTGTCGAGTTCAACCTCTATGCCGAACTGCGCGCCGCCGTTCATTATCTTGGAGAAGCCGTTGGAGAGGACGTTCGTCACGTCGACGACGAACTCTTCCTCCACGTTGCCGCCCTGTTCGAGGTCGACCGCGCCCAGATACGCGCGGAAATATGAATCGTAGCAGGAGAAATGCTCCTCGTCTATGCCGTCATAGGAAAATTCGCAAGTGGAATCGGAAGTGGACGTCACCACGACTCCCTTGTTTACCGAGGACACGTCGCGCATCGTGACGGAAAGGGGCAACCACTTGTCGGTGAACGTGACGCTCATCGTCACGCTCATGAATTCGGGATAGCCGCTCAGCCCGCCCCTCGTCTTCATGCCGAACCCGTAGTAATAGGTGGACACGGCGGGGTCGAGGACGTAGCTTTGCGTGTATGTGCCGTCGGGATTTTCGTGGACTTCACCGCTTTCGAGGACGGATTCGTCGTTGATTATGAAATTTGTCAGCTCGTTTTGCAGCAAGCCGAAAGTGTGATAATACGCGTTTTTGGTGTAGTGAACGGGCGCTTCCGTCTTCCAGACGGCGTTGGTCGCCGTGGTCTGCGCGTCGGGCTCTTCCGAGGCGCGGAAGTACACTTCGTACTCGCCCAGCTCTTCGTTGTATACGGTGCAGGTCTGCGAGCCCGATTTTACCATTGACGAATAGGTTATGTCGCTGGAAATGAGCACGCCGTCCTTAAAATCACGATAGCCGCGCGTTATCTGCGTGGCTATTGACGCGTTGGTAAGCGTGTACGTATAGACGTGATATTGCGTCTGCTCGTCGAGGACCTGAGCTATATAGGCGAGGTTCTCCGTGCCGCTGTGCGCGGTGGGCAGACTGCCGTCGTCGGGCGCAGCCGTCTTTGTTATCTGCGTATTGAGCGGCTCGGCAATCTCCGTGGACTTGGACGCGCAGGCGGTAGCCCCCGCGAGGGAAGTCATGCAGAGCAGCGATAGCGCCGCAGCTAAAATTTTTCTTATATGTTTCTTCATTTAATCTCCGCTCCCGCCTCGGCGGGAAATCGCCGTTGTCTTATCTTTAAAGGGCGTTTGGCTTGCCGATGTCATATATTTGTCATATGCGGCTCGCCCGTCTGTCATAATCTATTATATTATCATATGTCACCAAAGTCAACAAGTTTGTAATGTTTTTTTATTACTTTGCGTGTGAAAAAATTACAAAATGCGACTTTTTAAGTCAATTTTTACACTTTACACAATTATATAATTACAAAAAAACGAAAAGACGGGGATTTTGTCATATGGGAAACGTCATATTCCTTGCGGGCGCGCGAGGCGGCGCGGGCGCGACGACGTGCGCGTATTATCTGGGTTGCGCGCTCTCCTTGGCGGGCGAGCGGACGCTCATAGCGGACGGCGACAGCGCGTGCGGCGACGGCTTGCAGGTGAGCGGAATGAGCGGGCTTAACGTGTACACCCTTGCCGACGCGCAGAAAGGTGCTTGCCGCGTGAGACAGGCTATTTTAAAGCACGAAAAGCAGATAAATCTGTTCCTTCTGCCCTCGCTCAACTGCACGGACGGGGAATTTATCTCGCGGGCGGTGTGCGAAAGCGCGGAGACGTTCGACTATATCTTGTGCGACGGGTGCGCTTCTTCCGCTTGCCGCAGGGCGATAATAATGACCGAGCCGTACCCTTCCTCCATCAAGGCGGCGGACAAAAAAATAGCCCGACTCAAAGACGGGGGCTTGGGGGACGTCGGAATAATCGTGAACAAAGTCAACGGCGGGTTGGTCTGCAATGGGGAGATTATGAGCCCGCAGGAGATATCCTCGCTGCTGCGCTGCCCCTTGCTCGGGGTTATACCCGAAGATCTTGGCATGCCGATGGGAAAGTGCGGCAGGGCGGCGGCAAAGGCGTTTAAAATGACGGCGGACGTCGTCGCGGGCAGAAGCGCCAAAATTTACGGCGTGACGGCGCGCTACCGAGGGTTGGGCGGAAGCATAAAAAGAAAGTTGAGGAATTTTGTATAAAAAAAACGGAGTTACTATTATGAAACAGCTTATTCTGCCTGAGGACGAGGAGATGACTGATGACGAAAAACAGCTCTTTCTGTGCGATATAAAGGAAGTCTGCCGAGAATACTTCGAGTGCGACGAAAAATACACGTTCGACATGGTCAGAACGCGCGACGGGTTTTCCGTATGCCTGTTCTTCGACGCGCGCAGGGTGCGCAAATTCAAAAAACCGCGCCTGTGATTTTCGCGCGGTTTTTGAATTTTTACATAAAATTATGACTTTGTTTTGAGTTTTTGTCGCTTTGTTTTGAGTTTTACGGCAAATTCAAGACTTGACAAGCGGCAAATTCAAGCGGCTTGACCGTAGATAAGCTCCACCGCTTTTGCAAGCTGTTCGTCGCCGTAAGTTATGCACCAATCGGTTTCGACGGTGTTGCATTTTTCCGCCGTAAGCCCCACGCCGTGGATACATTCGCCGTTGGGCCAATATATCTTGGCGGTGGTGAGTTTTAGCACTTCGCCCGTGGCGCGGTTGGTAAACGGGGACTGCATTATCCCCTTTCCGTAGGTGCGGCAGTCCTTTGCCGCCGTATTGGTAAAATCGAGGTAGGGCTGCGTGAAGTCGGAAATGTAGATGTCGTCGTAGTCGATAACTCCCAGACTTATCAGCACGCCGATGAGCGCTTCGGAAGCGCTCGCAGTGCCGTTGTCGGCGAGCACGCTTAACTTGCCGCCCGCGGGGAAAGTCAGACTTTCGTCGGGGAAGGAAGCTATCTCGAACGTATCCTTGCTGCCGTCTTTGTAAACGGCGGTCATGGCGGTAGTGTTGCTCTTGCCGAGGGACTGGGCGAATATCCCCGAAATTCCGCACATTACGTCCACATACCCGCCGCCGTCCTGCCGCAAATCGAGAATGAGCGAGGTGCACCCTTCCGCGTTGTATTCGCGCATCAAGGTGGCGAATTCGTTGATCGCGTTGCCATAGAATTGGTCGAGCCGCAGATAGGCTACGCCCTCGGGCAGACAGGATATACCGCCCGATTGTATTTCAAGCATCTCTTCCTGCCCGTTGAAGCGGAAAGAGAACGTCTTTTCGGAAGTTGACATAATACAGTAGCTCGCGGTGTAGTCCTGCTTGCACGCCTGCCGCACGCCGTGATCGGTGACAAGGGTTATCTCCTCCCCCTCTGCCGCCGCGGAGATTGCAGCGGTGAAATCTTCCGAGCGGTTTATCTGAATTTCGCTGCCGCCCACCGTGACGGAGCTGACGAATTCGCCCGCTTTCAAACCGCTGTAATACGCGGGGGAACTGCCTATAACCTCGGTGATAAGTATTCCGCTGCCCCGCTCGCTCACGCCCTCGGGCAGATACTGATAGGAAACGCCTATACCGTTCTTTTTTCCCCTGTTGGACGCCATGACTTGGGCGTATTCTTCCTTTGTGTAATAAGCCGAGTAAATGTCGAGGATGTCGGAAAGTCCGTTTTCCATTATACTCTTATGGAGGACGTCCTCGGAGATGTCATAATAATAGTACTTTTCGATAGTGTTGATTATCCAATCGTACGAAGCGGAAGGCGAGCCCGAACAGGAACACAGCGCGAACACGCACGCCGAAACACCCACCGCAATAATCGCGCGCAGAAACTTTTTCATTATATATTGTCCCCGCCCGATTTATTGCCTGTTTTATTGCCCGATATACCGCTTGAAATGTTGCCTGAAATGCCGCCGGGTATTCCGCCCGCGCGCTTTGCGCCGCCGAGGGCGTACAGCAGCAAGAAGGTCACGGCGTCTGGAAACCTGCGCAAGTCCAGCCCGCACTTGCTCCTTATCTTGTTGAGGCTGTAAATGAGCGTGTTGCGGTGCATGTACAGTTTGCTCGCCGTCATGCTGACGTTCAGATCGTTTTCGAACAGCGTGAAGCAGGCGTTCATCAGCTCCGCGTTGCCGAAAACCTCGTTAAGCGGCGCGTTGGCGTATGATTGACGTATTCTTTCCGCGTCCTCGCTCCCCACGCAAGAGGTGAAGAGCTTGACGATTTCTCCGCCCGCGTAAAAATTTTTCAACTGAGGCATAGAACAACTCCCTGCGGCGGCGTTAAAGCCGCCGTTCGCGCCGCTTTACGTTCAAGCGGCGCGCGCCGCCCGTCGCGGACGGGCGGCAACATATATATTATATACCTTTTCGCGAAATTTTCAATACCGTAACGCCCCGCGCGCGCAAAAATTTTGAATTTTGCCCCGCTTAAAGGCTCGCCCGCCGCCGCTTCGCCCATTCGGCGCGTTTTCCGACGTTTTTCGCAACCTTTCGGTATGTCCACAGGCTTGCAAAAAACTTTTCGGCGGTTTTGCCCTCTTGATTTTCACTTTACGCCCGTAGACCGCGCAATATGCGGCAACCAACGAAGATTTCACCCACATTTTTCTGCTATTTCAAGTGTTTTTGCCGCCGTTTGCTCATCTTTTCGGTATATTAAGAGGGGCTAATGCTTAAAATAATTAGAAAAAAGCCCTTAAAAAAGCGGGGGCGCGGGCGATGTCACACCTTTCGCGCGAAAAAAGGCGTACCTTATCGGGCGAAAAATAAGGTAATTTACCAATTTAAATGTTGACATATCCGTTAAATAGTATTACAATTATATAAGATAACACAATATATTCTGTTTTCAAGGTTCGCCGCATACAACTTGTCGTGCAAAACAGCGGACTTTACGGAGAATTTTATGGTAAATGAAGAGTTACAGCAAAACGGGCAGGAGGCGATAGCGCCCGAAAGCCCCGCAGAACTCACGCCCGAGCAGACCAAGGCAAAAAAAGCCAAGCTGATGACGGTAATAACTTACTGCATCGCGCTTGCCTGCATCGTGGCGGGTATTTTCGCGCCTTTGTTTGGTTTGGCGGGAAAGATAACGGACAGAATGTTCCTCAAATACATTCCCGGGGTAGTCAACTACTTCATGTATCCGTTTATCAATAAAAATCTTATCCCCATCGCAGGGGCGGGATTTTTCTCTCCCTTTATATTGCCTGCTCTTCAACGCGGTATAAATTGGGAACCCCCTACATTCGAGGGTTATCCCGATAAGTTCTCGCCCGAAATGTTTGCGAGCCTTTCGCTTATCATATTTGTGTTGGTTGCGGTTGCCGCGCTGTTTGTGCTCATTCCCGTACTTATCGGCGACAGCGAAAAGCGCACGTACGCAAAATGCGCCTATGTGATTGAGATTTTGGCGGCGCTCTCCGCGGGATATTTCTTCCTGTTTTCTTTGACATACGGCACTTCCGAATACTCCGCAAGCTACGGCTATTACAGTATTCTTATCGCTTGCCTCGGACCGCTTGTGATGATGGCGGTGCAGTCGGTGTACAACAAGGGCGGGCTCGGCGTGACAAAGATAATTTTAATGGTTCTTTCGACGCTGCTCTTCTTGTTCATGCTTAATCTCTGCCGACTTCTCCCCTTCCTCGGAAAGGTATTCAACCCGCTCTCCAAGGCGCTCGGCGCAGGGGAAGACGCGTCGTTTATCTCTTACGACTATAAAGATAAAACGTATTTGTTCTTCGGCGTAGGCGGAATACATTTCATAAACGAATTGGCGTTGGAAGGGCTCACTTTCCTCGATAAATTGTTCCTTATCGTCGGCGGCGTGTTGATATGCGTGTGCATGTTCAACCTCGCTTACGACGTGTTGGAAATAGCCGTCGGGTACAGAAAAGACGAACAGGGGCTTTACAATGCAAACAAGCCCATGAATATAATCGCAGTCGTCCGCTACGGCGTGGCGTTGCTGCTTGCGGCGGTGGAATTGGTTTTCGCGTTGATGTTCAAGGGCATCGCCCCCGGCTTATTCCTCTACGCTGCCACGCTGATAATTTTAATACAGCTTATCTTCGCGATAGTCAGATTTATCGTTATGGCTGCAAAGCGCAGAGCCGCCGTGGGAGACGTCAAAAAGGCTGCCGCTGCCGAACAGGCGGCTGTGTCCGATGAAGTTCCCGACTTCTCCGACGAGGAAGAACCTAACTTCGCGGACGAAGAGGAAACCTACGAAGAGCAGCCCGCATACGAGCAGCCCGAGGAAGTCTACGAAGAGCAACCTGTATATGAAGAGCCCGATCAGCCCGAGGAAGTCTACGAAGAACAACCCGTATATGAAGAGCCCGAGCAGCCTGTATATGAGCAACCCGTATATGAAGAGCCCGAGCAACCTGCCTACGAGCCGCCCGTATATGCGCAACCCGAAGAGCCCGCGTACGAGCCCGTATATGAGCAGCCCGACGACAACGAGCAGCTCACTATCCCCGGCACTCCCGCGCCCGAGCCTGCGCCCGTGCCCGAGACCGAGGAACGCACGTTCGTGTACAATTACAGGGCGGTCTATAACGGACCTACCGACGCGTTTATGGATACACTCGACGACAACGAGAAGATAGAATTCGTTCAGATATTCCTCGAAAAGACGAAGGGACAGATAAAAGGCGTGCCCGAATACAGGCTCGGACAGGACAACACGATGTTCTTCCCCGCGATATTCATTCACATCAACAGGGCGCGCGAGATAGTTTCCACGCACCTGCTTGAAAAGATTTACAAGCAGATCGGCAAGGACTGATTTGTCGGTAAAATTTAAAGTTAAAGGCAACGGAATTACCGTTGCCTTTTTGTTTTTTTGGGGAATGATATTATGCCCGAGGGCGACAAATTGCGGTAAACCCCTTGCCCCTCTTCCGCGCGATAAAATCGCGCTCCCCCTCCCCACTCCCCTGTGCAAGGGGAGTGGAGAGGTATAGAGAGGGGTCATTCTGCCCGAGGACGCCCCCCACACTGTCATTTTACCCGAGGGCGACAACCCCCACACTGTCATTCTGAGCGAAGTGAACGTAGTGAACGCAGTCGAAGAATCCGAAATTTCATTGCGCTTAGGTTTATTCTATGTGATATGCCCTGCCAGACCCATTCGACTTCACTCGCTGTCGCTCGTTCCGCTTTGTGAAAATTTTTGCTTGACAGCAAAAATTTTCTACAAACCATCGGGCTATGCCCTCGGGCAGGGTGACAGTAGAAAATCGTTCGGAATGACAGCTCTTTAAATATTTCAAATATTATCCCGCCGCGCTTTCCTGTTGCAGGGAAGCGCGGCGGGATATAAACTCGGTTAAATTATCCGACTTCGGAGACGTCACTTGCGCTTTAAAATCACGGTGATTTTGTTGCCGTGAACGCGGATATTCCCCCCGCTGACCTCGTTTATTATATACAGCCCCCTGCCGCTTTCGGCAAGCGCTTCGGGCAGGGTGGGCTTGGGTATCGCGCCGACGGGGCGGTCTCCGAACACGTTGATTATTATCTCCTCGCCCGTGAGTACGCCGTCGAAATACGCGCTCTGCCCGCAGTGCTTCAACACGTTGGAAATGAGCTCGCACGAGACGAGACGGGAATCGAACACGCTGTCCTCGTCCACGTTCTCGCTTTCCAGATAGTCCGAAAAAATTTTGAGGAAAGCGTTCATCTCTTTCAAATCGTCCACTTTAAAGCTAATCATTTTGAAAGCGCTTCCTTTAATTTATCTATTATCTTCTTCTCCGCGCGGGAGACGAACATCTGGCTTACGCCCAGCTCCTTGCCCGCCTCCGCCTGCGACTTGCCCTCCAAAAAGCGCAGCCGCACGACTTTTTGCTCTGTCTCGCTGAGTTTGGATATCTCCGCGCGCAGCGTCTCCCTGTCCTCGAAGTTTTCGAAGTCTATCCTGTCGTCGGGAATGAAGTCGTACACGGGAGCTTCGCCCTCGTCGTTTTTGACCGTCGCGTCCAGACTTAACGGCGAGCGACACTCCATAGCCTGTAAGACGTCCTCCTCGCTCTCCCCCAAAATTGAAGAAAGCTGTTTTGCGGTGGGCTTTGTCCCGTTTTGCTGATAATATGTAGCGACGGCTTCCTTAACCCGCGCGTTGAGCGCGTACAGCTTTCTCGGCACGCGCACAGATTGGGAATAATCGCGGAAGTAATTGCGTATCATGCCCGTTATCGTCGGCGTGACGAACGTCGTGAACCTGAACCCGAGGTCGGGGTCGAATTTCTCCACGCCCGCAATGAGCCCTTCGGAAGCCACCTGCACGAGGTCGTCGTAATCGACCCCGCGACCGGAAAACTTTTTGGCGAGTATTTCGGCTACGTACATGTAGTTTTCTATCAGCGCGTTCCTCACCGCTATATCGCCCGTTTCGCGATATTTGCGGAAGAGGTCGAGCGCCTGCTCGTTAGTCATCATAGTGCAAGCGTGAGTTTATATATGGCGTCGTTCTTCCTCTCTATATCGACGTGCGTTAAGAGTGCGGATACGAGCGCGAGGGAGAATTCGTTGTCGCACGCGGCGGGCTCGCCGCCGAAACCTTCTATCTCCGCGACAAAGCCCT
>CANREX010000044.1 GCA_947629735.1 uncultured Clostridia bacterium | reverse complement strand
CATTGCGTTTAGGACTTTCCTTTGTGCCATACCCCAGCCGGACCCGTTCGACTTCACTCGCCTTACGGCTCGTTCCGCTTTGTGAATATTTTTGCTTGGTTGCAAAAATTTTCTACAAACCTTCGGGCTAATGCCCTCGGGCAGGGTGACAAAATGCGGTAAAAATTATCCCTGCCCTCTTGTGTTCTCCCCACCCCAAGGCGGGGAGATATAGAGGAGAGCGTCATTCTGCCTCTTTTATTGTCATTCTGAGCGAAGCGTTAGCGCAGTCGAAGAATCCGGAATTTCATTGCGTTTAGGACTTTCCTTTGTGCCATACCCCAGCCGGACCCGTTCGACTTCACTCGCCTTACGGCTCGTTCCGGTTTGTGAAAATTTTTGCTTAATCGCAAAAATTTTCTACAAACCTTTGGGCTAATGCCCTCTGACGAGGTGACAAATGGCAGAGTGACAAAATGCGGTAAAAATTATCCCCTGTCCCTCTTGTGTTCTCCCCTCCCCAAGGTGAGGAGATATATGGGAGAGCGTCATTCTGCTATTATCCCCGTCCGCGCTTTACGTCCGCTTCCGATTGTTAGGCTGTCTATAACGGCAGGACAGTTGACGTCTACACCCTTTCCGGTTTGTCGAACGCGACGGTCGCGCCCGCCGCAATTTTGTAGACCTTGCCTCTCAGTTCCAGCCACACGTCCTGCGCGGAGGGGTTGAAAACCCTCTCGCCGTCGAGGGAGAACACGAGGGACGAATACGCCTTGCAATAGGCATAGATTTCCCCGTTAGTCGCGTACCAGACGTCGCTTCTGCCGCCGAGGGTTTTGCCGAGATTTTCGACGATATCCCAATTCCCGTCGTCGTCGAATTCGAAGGAATGTCCCCAGATATAGAAGAGCAGCGGCTGCCTGTTTTTGGGCTCTGCCGCGGGCGAGAGATTTATGAATTTTTCCGCGAGGGAGAAGAGCTCCTTGTCGCTGTGTTTGCAGGTGGGATTCCATTCCAGCCAATCTTCGGGCAGGGCGAAAGAGTGCGTCGAAAGTGTGGTGCGCGCGTAGTCCACGCCGAGGGCGGGGAGGACGTCTTTCACTGCCTTCGTGTAGCCGTTGTAGGCGTAAGCCATGCCCGTGACTATACGGGAGAACTTGCCTTCGAGATACGCCCTGCAATCGGTGATTTCCTTTATCGCCTCGGCGAGGGGAACTCTGTTTAAAAAGGTGTGGCGCGCGCCGTGCAGCGCAATCTCCTGCCCGCAGTCCGCAAACGTCGAAAACGTCTCTTGCTCGTCCATTCTGCCGTGCCAGCACTGCGCCCCGAACAGCTCGGAGTTGAGGTTGAACGTGCCCTTGAATCCGTACTTTGCAAAAAGCGCGATAAGTTTTTTATCCGCCTGCACGCCGTCGTCGTAGCTGAATGTCAGCGCCTTTTCTTTCCCCTGCGGGAAACGCATGAATTTCTCTTCATAAAGCTGTATAAACATGATTTGACCCCTATATATGCCGCGTTTATCCCTTTTGCGGGTTGTTTTCCCCCTGCGTTTCTTGCTCTGCACGGGTGACTTCCGCCCCGCTCTGCTCTTCCCCGTTTTGCGCTTCTTCCCCGCCCGACAAATCGGCGGACCGAGCGCTTTCGCAGGAGTTTTCGCAGGCGCTTTCGAATGTGTTTTCGTCGGCGTTTTCTTCGGCGTTTTCCCTATTGTTTACTTCTTCCGATATCTCCGCCGCGTCCGAAAGGTTATCGCCTTCCGCCGCGCCGCCCGCGGTCTCGCGGATAAGCCCCGAAGCCTTCCGCCACCTTCCCGAAAGCAGGCGGGAGAAGAAGAGTACGGAGCGCAGCACCCAATCGGAGCACATGCCTATCCAATAGCCCATCGCGCCCAACTTGGGCAGCCCGGGAATTTTATCCGTGGTGAGCAGGAACGCCAGCCCCACCCTCATCACGAACATGGAAATTATCGCGCAGTACATGACGTATTTGACGTCGCTCGTGGCTTTCAATATTCCGGGCGTCGTGAAAGAAAGCGGATATGTCACGAATTGGAACGCGAGGCAGAAGTAAAGGCAATGTTGCCCAACCTGCTTTGCCGCCGCGGTGTAGCCGTACAGATGCGTTATAAAGGGCACGAGCGCGAGTATTACCCCCACGCATATGCCGTTGGCAATGTAGGAAAGCAGGAACATTTTCTTCATGTAGTGCTTTACCTGGTCGGGGTCGCCCGCGCCCACCGCCTGCCCTATTACCGTAAGGCAGGAAGTGCCTATGCCGCCGCCGACGACCGAGGCGAAGTTGTTTATCTGGTTGGCTATCGTGTTGCCGTTTGCCTCTACGTTGATATATATGATTTCCCCCGCCTCGCCGTATTCGATATGCGCGGGGTTTTTCGCGTAGAAGTCCACGTTCACAAACGTATTGGTCATGAGCTTGCCGAGCTGGAAGAGCGCGCTCTCTATGCCGCTGGGAATGGCTATCTTCAATATCTTTTTTATCATCGCGCCGTCGAAGCGGAATTTTTCGAACAGGCGCACGCACACGACGTTCTTCCTGTTGCTCAGAAGTATAAGCATGAATATCGCGGGAACGCCGCGGCAGAAAAGCGTAGCTATGCCCACGCCGAGCACGCCCCACTTGAACACGAACAAAAACAGGGAATCGAGCGCGATATTCAAAACGCAGCTCATTGCGGCGCTCGTCATCGTGGAAAGGCTCTTGCGCTGGGCGCGCAGCAACGCCGCGCACGCGTTGAAAAGCCCTATAAAGGGGAAGGAAGCGGCGGTCACATAAAAGTATATCTGCTGATATGAAAACGTAGTGTCGTCGACTTCCCCGTAAAACAGCTTCAACAGCGGCCAATTCAGGGCGAGGCACGCGCCGCCTATGCACAGCGATATGATTATCACGAGCATGAGCATCTGTTTCGCGCTCTTGTTCGCCTGCTCCCTGTTGCCCGCGCCGAGAAATTGGGACGTCACTATCGCGCCGCCCGTCGCAAACGCCGAAAACAGCTGAATTATCAGGTTGTTGATATAGTCCACGTTGCCGACCGCATTGCTCGCGTTGCTGCGCAGCGCTTCCGAGCCCGGCAGATGGGATACGAGGAGGGAATCGAACAGCCCGAGCGAGGTGGAAAATATCTGCTCTATGACTATCGGCAAAATCAGCCACAACAGCTGCTTCCCCGTAAACAAAGTGTATTTCTTTTTGACCTTTGCCCCTTCCATTTTGTTAAATATCCAACTCCTTGTCCGCTTTTCGCGACATAATAATATAATACATTGAATTTTCTTGATTTTCCATTGTTTTTTGGCTATAATATTTCCATAATACGGATTTTTCAACAATCACGGAGGTCAAAATGCCCGATACGCCCGCACCCATCGGCGAAAACGCGATAAACGGCATCTTCGCAGGCACGACATTGCGCGAGGCGGGGTTCATCATGCCCGAGCCCCACTGCCACCCGTTTTTCGAGCTGTTCTATGTGGAAAACGGGTCGTGCAGGTTCTTCATAGAAAACAACATGTACGACATGAGCGGGGGAGATTTCATGCTGATTCCGCCGGGCGTGTTCCACTACACCCGCTACATAGACGGCGCGTGCAAGCGCAGCATCGTGCAGTTCGGCAGGGAGCACCTCGACGCAAACGTCGTGGAACTTCTGCCGCAAAAACAGGCGTTTCTGACGTCCGTTCGACTGTTTCAGGCGCAGGAAGCCTATCGCGACGGCATAGCCGCGCACCTTTCGCGCATGGTCAACGAGAGGAAAATCGCCGACGGCGCGTCCGAACAGATGCTCAGGGTGCTGTTGCAGGAGCTGTTCCTAATCTGTATCCGCGAGTGCCTGTTTTTGAACGAATTTCCCGACAATATCCACACTACGGACAGGCAGATAGTGCAGGCGGCGCAGTTCATAAGCGCGCACTACGCGGAACACATAAGCTCGGACGACATCGCCGCCGCCGCGGGTTACAGCCCCAACTATCTGAGCAGAAAGTTCAGAAAATCCGTCGGCACGGGCATACACGAATACCTCGTGTTCATAAGGCTGCAATACGCCGCGCTCGAACTCATAACGACGGACGACTCCATAACCGAAATCGCGTTCCGCTGCGGCTTTTCGGACAGCAATTATTTCAAGGACGCGTTCAAAAAGAAATACGGGCTCACCCCGCGCGCTTACAGAAAGCGCAAGTGACAACCTCCCGCACGCGGCGAAAACGGGGCGGAAAGATATGGGCGGGAAGCAAGATATTGTCGCCTTTTTATTGAAAGGCGGGATAAAAAACAGCTAAGTAGATGTCGGACAAAGGCAAAATTTGTCAATATTACGCAGGGATAGTTGACACGCGGGGCGCAACAAAATATAATTATTGCTATGAAAGAAGAAAATTCCGCAACCGAAAACTCCCCATATAAAAAGGCGGTTCAATGGGGGCTGATAAAAAAATATCTGATAATAACGCTCGGGTGCATACTCTTTTCGCTGGGCGTATCGCTGTTTGTCGAGCCCGCAAACCTTACCTCGGGCGGAGTGACGGGCATCGCGCTCATAATAAATGCCGTTTCGGGCTTCGACACGGGATATCTCGTGATCATTCTCAACGTACCCATGATAATTTTGGGGTTTGTGTTTTTGGGGTGGAAATTCATGCTCGCGACGGCATATGCGACCACGCTTTCGGGTCTTTTGATGAGGCTTTGGGGCTTCGTCTTCGGCGAGGAAGCGCTTAACTGCCTGCCCTTTACGGACAGCGTTATTGTCAACGCGGTGCTCGGGGCGGTGCTCTTCGGGGTAGGCATGGGGCTCATCTTCCGCATGGGCGCGTGCACGGCGGGCACGGACATAATCGTAAAAACGCTGCGCAAAAAGTTCCGCCATATCAAGACGGGCGTATTCTCCATGACGATAGATCTGATAGTCGTCGGGAGTTCATTTTTCACTACGGGATATGACCTCGACAAGCTGTTCTATTCGGTGCTGCTTGTGGTTGTCTTTACATACGTGTTCACCCGCGTTCTGTACGGCGGAGATTCCGCACAGCTCGTGTTCCTCATTACCGACGCGGCAAAGGCGGAGATTATACGCGGGTGCATACTTTCCGAAGTGGACAGCGGCGTGACTATCCTCGACGGCGAGGGCGGATATACGCGGGAGGACAAGAAGATTTTGCTCTGCGTGATAAAGCCCTACCTCTATCCCCACCTGCGCGACGTCGTCGCGCGCGAGGACAAGGCGGCGTTTATGGTGGTCACCAGCGCGAACGAAATTTACGGCTTCCACTACAAAAACCAGGACGACATGGAAGTGTGAAAAGCGCATTGGACGGCTGATATGGAAGGGTGAAAATTGAATTGGATAGAGGATATGGAAGGGTTTAATTGTGTTGGACAACTGATATAGAGTGTGAAAGTTGAATCACTCAATAGATATAGTGTAAATTGAATAGAACAAAAGATATAGGTATAATTTGAATTGAATAATAGATATGTGGCGGGGCGCGGAAAAAATTTCCGCGCCCCGCCATATTGTCATTCTGCCCGAGGGCGTATGCCCTTTTATTTTCATTCTGCCAGAGAGCGACAGCCCGACGGTTTGTAGAAAATTTTTGCGATTAAGCAAATATTTTCACAAAGCGAAGTGAGGCGATTATTATTTTTTATTGTCATTCTGCCCGAGAGCGACAGCCCGACGGTTTGTTAAAAATTTTTGCGATTAAGCAAATATTTTCACAAAGCGAAGTGAGGCGATTATTATTTTTTATTGTCATTCTGAGCGAAGTGAACGCAGTGAACGAAGTCGAAGAATCCGGAATTTCTTTGCGCTTAGAAATTTTCTTTACGGCATACCCCCAGCCGGATTCCTCGGCAGGCTCGGAATGACAAATGCGGTAAACCCTACGCCCCACCCTACCCTCCCCTTCTCACACGGCGTAAGGGCAACGCCGTGTTCGGTCACCGTTCGCGCGGGACTATATGCGCTCACTCATCTCGCGCGGCAAAACAGCGCACTGTGCTGTTTTGAGAAGTTCCGCGCTCGTCCCTCAACCGAGGGGAGTGGGGAGGTATAAAGAGGTGTCATTCTGCCCTCTCTACTGTCATTCTGCCCGAGGGCGCAAGCCCGACGGTTTGTAGAAAATTTTTGCGATCAAGCAAATATTTTCACAAAGCGAAGTGAACGAATTTATTTTTTTATTGTCATTCTGAGCGAAGAGAGGCTGAAAGCCGAACGCAGTCGAAGAATCTGATAGAATTTAGTGAATAAGCCGTTTCACCGCAACTCCCTACCACCACCATGGGATTCTTCGACGCAATCGAGCACATTCGTGCTCTCATTTGCTCAGAATGACAACACCTTAAATTGCGCGGCACATTCTTAAATAATTGCGGGAGCTGCAATTACGAAGTCTATAAACGCAGAGAAGCAAGCAAGACAAGGAAGGTGCGCAAACGACGAAGGGAGCGTACAATGAAGTACGTGACCGAGAAGTGCGTAAACCTGACGCCGTATTGCGACGCTTATATGCGTTTAGCGGGAGCTCCGGCGTTTAGCTGACGCTAAACGCCCCTTGCCGGCAATCTCGTAACTCATATCCGCCAACGCGCAAATCACCTCCGCGGCGACCCTGCCGTCGAGGGGAACGGTAAACCAGCTCTTTTTGTTCATGTGGTAGGCGGGCAGGTAATTCACGCCATCGATAAGCGCGGGGATTTCCTCCTTGGGGGCGAGCATATTGGCGACTTCCACTTTGCCCTCGCCTTCCAACCCCAGCCGGGATTTTTCCACTATCATGAAGAGGAGATACCACTTCCTGTTGTCCTTGCGGCGCATTATGCAGTTTTCGTCGCCCCAGAGATATTCGGGCGGCGTGCCGTGCTTTTTCTGCGCGTATTTCATGACGGCGTTCGCCGTCTTTTCGCGGTAATACCCGATGCGGGAAAAACAACTTTCGCGTATGCTGGTGAGTTCGCCTTCATACGCGGCGCGGACTTCCCCCACGAACGTCCCTTCCGCCCCCTCCACCGTGTGGAGATAATAGGGGCTTTCCGCTTCCCTGTCGTAGACCTCGGCGGACACCTCGCCGCCCCGCACCGTGACGTTTAGCGCAAACTGCCCGCCGAGAATTTCGCGGGAAAGAAAATACTCTTCCCCGCGCCTTTCGAAGCCGTATTTTATAAGCGCTTTTTCATTCGCGCTCGCCCCGTAGAACAACTCTTTAATGTCCGTCATGCGGCGTTTGCTCCCGTAGTATGCGCCGATCAAGCCCGCGCGCGGCTTTTGCCTCGCCGCTTTTTCGGCAGTTATCTTCTTCCCGTTATCGCCGTTCGTACGGCGTTTTTTAACCTTTCAATCGGCGTTTTTTATCCCCTTAAACGACGTTTTTCTCCGCTATTTAAACAGCCTTTGCCGCTGTCCTTTTCATGTAACGCAGCGCAGATTATCTCCCCGCGGCGGCGCGGTAGATTTCCAGCATATCGCCCTCGAAGAGGACTTTGCACGCGCCCTTTTTCCCGCCGCAATGCGCCGCGCAAGCCTTTGCCATCTGCGCGAGCTCCGCGTCCGTCGGGTCTATGCCGAGCTGCTTTATCGAGGTGGGCAGCCCGAGCTTTTCAAACCACTCTTCCGCCGCCTCGATGCCCTTCAACGCGAGGCTTTCCCGCGTGCCGTTGGGGCGCACGCCCATAGCCTGCACCGCGAATTTGTGGAAGCGGTTCAAGCTGTCCTTGTAGACGTATCTCGCCCAGCTCCCCCATATTGCGGTAAGCGCAGCGCCGTGGGCGACGTCATACTTTGCGGAAAGCTCGTGTCCGAGGGAGTGCGTGGACCAATCGCCGCCGTCGCCGCCGCAGGACATGAGCCCGTTGTGCGAGAGCGCGCCCGCCCACATTATATCCGCGCGGGCGTTGTAGTCTGACAAATCGTTCATTAAAATCTTCGCCGTGGCTATGACGTTGGACATGAGCGCTTCCGCCAGAGAATCGGTGAGCGGCATATATTCGCCGCCGTTTAAATAGCGTTCCAACGTGTGCATCAGAATATCGGCGCAGCCGCAAGCCGTTGCAAAGCGCGGCACGGTGAGCGTGAGCGCGGGATTCATCACCGCGAAAACGGGGCGGGTACATTCGGCGTTCCTGCCGCATTTTTCGCCCGTAAAATCGTTGGTTATGACTGACGACATGCTCATCTCGCTGCCCGCCGCGGCTATCGTCAGCACGACGCCCACGGGCAGACATTTCTCTATTTTGCGCTTGCCGCAGTAGAAGTCCCAGACGTCGCCGCCGCCGCATACTCCCAGCCCTATCGCCTTGGCGGAGTCTATAACGCTGCCCCCGCCGACGGCGAGAATGAAATCAACGCCCTCTTTCGCGCACAATTCTATTCCCTTATTGACGAGAGACAAGCGGGGATTGGGCTGAACTCCGCCCAACTCCAAATGGCTCGCGCCCGACTGTTCAACCGCCCATATCACGCGTTTGATCAGCCCGCTTTTTTCCGCGCTGCCCCCGCCGTAGAGCACCAGAACGCGCTTTGCGCCCCTCTCCTTCAACAGCGACGGGAGGCGGTTTTCGCTCTCCTTGCCGAACACGACGCGCGTAGGCGTATTCAATTCGAAATCAAACATTTTATTTCCCCCTTGGGCGGGCAAACACCCGCCAAAGACATTATAGCGTATACGCGCAAAAATTTCAATAGGTAATCGCTACGGCGTTGACTTTTTTTTCGGGTTGGCTATAATTGACAGTGTAATCGCAAAGGGCGTTTGTCGTGTGACTTTTTGAAAGACTTCCACGGCATTGCGCGGTAAAACTTTTGCCGTGCGGCTTTTTAAGGACGTCTCCCGCGGGACGGCAAGTTACTCGGGCGCGGGCAAGGAGATTTCCGCCGATAACGCAAAGGGCATGCGCGGCGGGCAGGGAGATTTCCGCGGAAAAACGCGATATAACAAGGAGATAAATTGGATAATTCCCGATTGAAAAGAAAAATTCTCGTCGTGTTTACGGGCGGGACGATTGGCAGCAGCGCGAAAGGCGGCAGCGTGGGGCTGAACGTGAGCAGCCGCAAGGAGCTTCTGGACGAATATGCGCAAGCGAAAGGCGACGCCGTCACATTCGACACCAAGTCGCCGCTCAATATTCTGAGCGAAAACGTGCAGCCCAAAGATTTGCTGACCATGTACGAGTGCGTGAACTCCGCCGACTTTTCCGCCTACGACGGCATAATCATAACCCACGGCACGGATACGCTGTGCTTTACCGTAAATTGGTTCAGCAGGGTGATGCGCGCGACGCCCGTGCCGATAGTGTTCGTCTCCTCCCTCTACCCGCTCGGCGACCCGAGGAGCAACGGGCTGAAAAATTTCAGCGGCGCGGTGGACTTCATCGAACAGACGGGCTTGAAGGGCGTTTACTGCGCGTTTGCGAACGACAACGAAAACTGCAAAATTCACCTCGGCTCGCGCTTAATTTACCCCGACGAGACGAACGGCTTTTATCACAGCGTGCTCGACGCGTACTTCGCCGAAATAACGGACGGCGGGGTGAAATTCAACGACAACCCCTATGCGCCCACGGAAAAATCGGTGCGCGGATTCAAAGGGGAAAACGCCCCCGCCGCGCTCTCGACGGAAGTCATGCTGATAACTATGCGCTCGCTGCTCAACTTCGCCTCGTACGATTTCTCGCGCAAGCGCCCCAAGGCGGTGGTCGTCGAACTTTCCCACAGCGGCACGGTGTGCACCGAGGGCAGTGCGCTGAACTTCGTCAACTTCGCCGAGTACTGCAAGGAGTGCGGGGTGGAAGTCGTGATTTCCCCCGTGTTCTCGGAAGCGGGCGTCTACGAGAGCATGAATTCCATTCCCGAAAACGTCGTCACCGCGCGCGACATCACGCTTGAAATGACTCTCGCCAAGGTGATGAGCGCGATAGGCGAAGGGCTGCCCGCCGCAACGTATTTGGACGAGGACGGGTTCTTCGACAAGGTGAAACGGCGCAATTAACCCCTGCAAAACATGTGATAGACCCCCGAATATGGGGCAAATAATTAAATTTTCGGCTCGAAATACGATCCCCCGCCGACGGGCGAAACGCCCGTCGGCGGGGGACTTTTGTTGACGTCATATTTATACTTTTTACGTATCGACGCGCGCCATGTCTACAAGCGCAAGATTTCTGTATACCAAGTCTTGCCGTTGAGTAAACCCCAGACTTTCCCAAAAAGCGTTGCCCTCTTTGTTGCGGGCGAAGACAACCAGATTTACCTTATTTATTCCCTGCGCCTTCAAGGCTTCAACGGCGGCTTCCGCCAACTTCCTGCCTATGCCTTGCCGACGATAGGCAGAAGCTACGGCGGTATGCCCGATATAACCCCGCCTTCCGTCATGCCCTGCGAGGATTGCGCCGATGATTTCGCCCCGCTCCTCGGCTACAAAACACGTTCCGCTGTTGCGGGCGAGATATCTCGCTATGCCTTCCCGTGAATCATCGAGATTATTCAACCTCAGACCGGCGCAACTCAACCACATGGCGTATACGCCGTCGTAGTCCTCGATTTTCATAGTGCGTATTTTCATATTCCACCGCCAATCACCTTAATCGATTTAACACATTGTATCACAACTCGCCCCGCCAATCAAGCTGAGATTTTCATTTTATACTCCTAAAAATTATGTTATTTGTATTGCAAATTGCAACACAATGTGATATACTAATAGCGTGGAGGTGATATTATGGCAAACAAGAGCGCCAACGTATCGGTAAGGGTGCAACCCGAAATCAAAAAGCAGGCAGAGGAAATTTTAGACCAAATCGGCTTGCCCGTATCTGTGCTTATCGACACGCTTTACAGGCAGATAATTTATACGGGCGGCGTTCCGTATTCCTTGACCGTGCCTAAATTGAATACACGCGATAG
>CANREX010000043.1 GCA_947629735.1 uncultured Clostridia bacterium | reverse complement strand
TATTCGACGTCAAGAACAACGACGAGGTGTGGACGGAAAAAGCCGCGCTGTACGAGGCGATGAAAAACTTGGGGGAAAGGGAGAGGTCCATTCTGTTTTTGCGCTATTTCGAGGGCAAGACGCAGACGGAAATCTCCGAACAAGTCGGCATCTCGCAGGCGCAGGTTTCCCGCCTCGAAAAATCCGCCTTAAAGCGCATAAAAGCCGATATAGTGTGAAAAATTTACAGCGCAACGCAGATTGACATCCCCGCACTTGGTTATATTACAGCAGCTTTCATTCCGCCAGGGGTTGAAAATCTGACTATCAATATTTAGCCCAAGAGTGATAACTCCGTTACTATCATTCTGTCCGAGATGGTTTGTAGAAAATTTTTGCGTTTAAGCAAAAATTTTCACAAAGCGTAGTGAGGCTGAAAGCCGAACGCAGTCGAAGAATCCGGAATTTCATTGCGCTTAGGGCTTTATTATGCGGAATACCCCAAACCAGACCCATTCGACTTCACTCGCTATCGCTCGTTCCGCTCATGGTGACAACGGGTTGGGCGAGGGCGTCAGCACCTTACCTGTCATTCCGCCGCGTTTAGCGGCGGTAAAATCGTCAATCGTATATTTTAATCAAAGGGCGGTCGATTTTTATTTGTCCGCCCTTTCATTTGACAAAATTTTACCCTACAATCAGTGTTGACAAACGCAAAATTGTGGGGTATAATAATTACAGGTAGTAAAAATGACGATAGCCACGCAAATAATCGAACAAGAATTGGAAAGAAACGGAAAAATGATTCAAGAATATGAAGGCGAGCTGTTAAAATTGCCTAAAGGCAAGTTGACGGTAAAGAAAATCAATTCGCATTCATATTATTATCTGAAATACCGTAACGGCGGAAAGGTTATAACCGAGTATGTCGGCAAAGATAATTGCGACGTGTCCGAATTAAATATTAAACTTGAAAAGAGAAAACACATAGAAGAAATGTTAAAACAGCTGAAATCGGAAAGAAAGCAGCTGGAAAAATTCGGAAGCGTAATGGGAGCATGATATGATACTTTATCACGGAACGAATATAATTATCGAAAAACCCCGCCCCGTAGAGCAAAACCGTTATCTTGATTTCGGGTTTGGCTTTTACACCACGTCAAATTTGGAGCAAGCAAGGAATTTTGCGCTTAAAGTAGTGAAAAGGCGGGGCGGCAAGCCCATAGTCAACGTGTATGAATTCGACGAAAAGCAGGTTGAAATCTCAAAGATTTGCAAACATTTTAACGCCCCCGACGACGATTGGCTTGACTTTGTCTCCCAAAACAGGAACGGCGGTTACAAGGGCGCAAATTACGGTATCATAATCGGTCCTGTTGCAGATGATGACATCTACACTACTCTGCAACTTTATTTGGGCGGCTTTCTTACCAGAGAGCAAACTTTGCAGTCGTTGAAAATCAAAAAGCTGTACGACCAATACGTTTTTGCCACGCAAGAAGCCATGGACTTATTGCATTTCAAATTCTTTGAAGAGGTGAAATAAATGGATAAGAAAATCAACACTTTGCTCGGCACGGCGATAGTGCCTCGGGTAATCGATTTGATTATGCAAAAGGACGGCATGAGCGACATCAAAGCGGTGGAGAAATTTTATAATTCCAAAACATATGAAGCGTTATCCGACGCGGAGACAGGCGTCTGGCATTTATCCCCTTTGACGATTTACAATATGTGGAAGAGCGAGATTGAAACGGGAGATTTGAACTTTCCCGAGGAGCAATAAGGAGCAATCATATGAGCAAAGAAATGCCTTTTTTGGTGTATTGTATCGAAGAGTATAAGGCTGAAAAAAACTTGACGGGGAAAGAGGTCATCAGTTTATTTCGTCAGTATGCCGTCTGCGAATATATAAAATCATTTTACGAAGCGCTTCACACGACGGGCAAAAATTATATAGTGGAAGATATCGACCTTTATATCAGGTCGCGGGCTTAAAATTATTAAATGAGTTAATTTGCTCTGTCGCGTAAGGCAGAGCATTTTTTGTCGCACAAGAACAAAATTCAGCGGCGGAAGGCAAATATTGCCTTCCGCCGCATTTCTTTTCACTTCACTTTACTTCGTTTCGCGCAAAATTGCGCTTTTTTCTTCATTTCTCGCCTGTATCTCAAACGACCGCTCTTTATTACATCGTCTGGATAAACGACCACTTGCCGTAATCGGTCCTCGGGTTGGAGGTGCTGTGGACGTTCGCCTTGACGTCTTTCGCGCGCGCCGCGCCCCTGCCGTTATCGGCGAGCCACCTGCCGCTTTCTGCGAAGGTGAAGGAGGTTATCTTCCTGCAATTATAGAACGCGTATGCGCCTATCGCGCGCGCCCCGACGCCCACTTTCACGGTAGTGAGGGAGGAACATTCGTAGAACGCGTGGTCGCCGATATAAACAAGCCCGTCGTTCAAAGTCACGGTTTTAATGACGCTGTTCTCGGCAAATACAAAGTCCGCGAGAAGTATGCAGTTTTCCTTTGTGGTGATTGTGTCGCCCGCTTCGTCTTGCTTGCTTGCAATCAGGTAGGAAGCCGCGCCGTCCGTCGTTTCGAGGTACAGCAAACCGTTCTGCCAATGTTCGGGCTGATTGTAATAAGCCGTATTGTCGAACGCGTGCTCGCCGATTTCCTCGACCTTCCCGTGTATCTTGATGGTGGCGAGGGCGGTGCAATCTTTGAACGCGTTAGAGCCGATATACGTGACGTTTTCGGGGATTTCCACGCTAGTAATCGTCGTGCCGCTGAAAGTGCCGTTGGGTATCGCCTTGACGTAGTCGGGAATGACGATATTCTGTTCCGCCTCGGTGATATGGAAGTTGTCGGCGATATGCGCGGGATTCGCGTTGTCGTTGGCGAAGTTTATCGCCATCCAATCTGCGAATTTGCCGTGGAATGTGACTTCTGCCAGGTTGTAACATTCTGCGAACGCGTCCGCGTTGATGTCGCGCAAGCCCTTGTGAAGTATGAGCCTTTGCAGAGATAACCTGCCCTTGAACGCTTCCGCGCTTATGGAAAGTATTTCGGGTTTGACTTCAAACTCTTCGTCCTCGCCTGTATATGCGATAATGTGCTTGCCGATATAGAGCACGGAACCTTCCCAATTTCCGCTGTCTTTTACATAAGCGGTGTTGCTGAACGCCCTGTCGCCGATATAGTCAACGCCGTCGGGGACGTGTATATCCGTAAGCGAAGTGCAGCCCGAGAACGCGTTGCTTCCTATAATTTTGAGCGAATCGGGAAGATTTCCCGCCGATTGAAGGGAGGAGCACCCGAAGAACGCGCCTTCGCCTATTTCCTTTAAGCTGGGGCTGAATTCGTCGCTTTCCTCGTTCACCATTGTTACTTTTTGCAGATTTATGCAGTTTTCAAACGCATATTTGCCTATAAGCGTAAGCGTTTCGGGGATAATGACTTCCCTGATATTTACGTTGCCGACAAACCCGTTGCGAGAGCCGCCCGTCTGCGTCCAGCTGGAAGCTATCTCGGTTACGGGCAGATTCTTTTCGCCGTAGGTGGCGGGAATTATTATCGAAGTTGCGGTGAGCACGTTGTTGTCGCTAAGAACGGTGTAGTGCGTTTCGCCCTCGTCAATCTGATAGATTAGCCCGTCGTGTTGACAGAACGCGCAGAGGTTGCTGTCGATATATTCGTGCGCGCCGTCGTGCTCGAAGAGGCAGTCATCGCGCATGCACTTTACGTGACAGTTGGAATCGGTGGGGTCGCCTATCAGTTGCAGGTTGTGCCCGAACGCCTGTTTGCCGGTAGGCACTATGTTTTCATAGGAGCAGGTCTCGCAGTACAGTCGCGCCGCCTCCTGCGTGGTGCAGCTTGCGGCTATGACGGTTTCGCTGAGAGAGCAGACTTCCCTGTCGCTCTCCTTTCCGCATGTCTCGCACACGTGATAGTGAGCGGGGCTGCCGTTCTTAATTCCGTGTTTCCATTCACCCCAAGCGTGTCCGGGTGCGGGCGTGCCGTCCGTAGTGGTGGAGTTAGAGCAGTACTTGCAGCTTTCCATTATCTTTTCGGCGCTCTCGCAGGTGTAGGGGGTGGACTGCGTCGTCATCTCGCAATCGTCCGTCTCCATATTATTGCAGTTCAGCCTGTTGCAGGTGCGGGAGTGCGTGCCGTTGCCGTTATATGTGTACTCTGCGGGGTAATCGTGCCCGAGCGCGGGTATGGTATTTTCGCTGCGCCTGTTGCATTCCGTACAGTAGGTGATTATTCTGCCGTCGGTGGTGCAGGTGGCGTCTTTAATATCCTGTTGGATATCGCACGCGCTCGTCGTAAGCACTTTGCAGACGTCGCAAATATGGAAGTGCATAGCGGGAGAACCGCCCATCGATCTCCACTGACCCCACGTGTGCTCTTTCCTTTCTACATAGTCCGCCTTGTAGTCGGCTTTGCAGACGTCGCAGTAGTAGGTGGTGTAGCCCTCGCTGCTGCAAGTGGCTTCTACTGTGCGCGCGTTGCCCTTATGGCAGACTTCGGAAACGTCGTTTGTGTAGCAGGTGAGGCAGTATCTGTAATGAACGTGCTCGCCGCTTTCATTAGTCTTGCTGTCCTGCCTGTAAGAGCTCCAATTATGGGGAATGGGGTCTTTGTAGTCGCCGATGAAGCTGTGTGTGCAGCCGGGCTCATTGCATTTGTATTCGGTATATCCCTGGTCGGTGCAGGTGGGCTGAACGACGTTCTGAGTGAAATCGCACGCCTCTTGCACCTTAGTTCCGCATACGAGACATGTGCGGTAGTGCATGTAGGCGAATTCGTTTTCTTCGGAAAGCTCTTCGGCTATCCAATCGCCGTCGAGTTTATGTTCCGTCTTGTCGGTGTAATCGTCTACATAGTTATAAGAACACGCCGAGCATGTGTATGTGGTAAAGCCGTCTGCGGTGCAGGTGGACTGAGTGGTGGTAGCGGTGAAGCTACACTCTTCGAACTGCTTTTCATGGCACTTTGTACATTCCTGATAGTGTCTGTGTTGTCCTTCGTGCGGTCCTTCTATTTCGTGCGTATATTTGCCCCAAGTATGACCTTCCGCTATCTCGTCGCCGTCGGCGTTTTCCGCATAGGAGCAATCTCTGCACCTCATCGTCACCTTTTCGCCTTCCGTGCAGGTAGGGGGAACGCTGCTCGCCTCAACCATTACGCAGTCTTGTTCATCTATATATCCGCATTCGGGTCTGCGGCACTGCTTATAGTGCTTTTTAACGCCTTCCTTGGGCGTCCATTCTGTGGGATAGTCGTGCCCGAGCTTTTCCTTCACTTCTTTTGAGTGCAGATGGTTGCAGTAAGCGCACTTGTACTCGGTATATCCGTCGTCGGTGCAGGTGGGGTCTGTCGTGAAAGTGGAGTAACTGCAATATCCCACTTCTTTTTCATCGCAGCCATCGCGCCGACACGTCCTTTCGTGCGTGTGAACGCCCTCGGGGTTTTCATGGTCTCCCGTGAATACCCAATCGCCGTAGTCGTGCGTGAGCGCGGGAGTAGTTTCCTCGCTGTATTCAAATGAGCAAGTCTTGCAGGTGTATATGATTTCCCCGCTTTCCGTGCAGGTAGCGTCTTTCGCCACCTGATTGAATTCGCAGATTTCGTTTACAAAGTGCTTGCAGCCGTCGTTCGTGCAGAATTTTGCGTGACCGTGCTCGCCGCTTCCGGTTATGTAATGCTCGAACCTGCCGTAGCGGTGACCCGTCGCCAGCGTCTGACCGTCTGTATATTCGTTGGAGCACACCGTGCAGATGTGCGTGGTGTAGCCGTCGCGCTCACATTCCGCAGGCGTGACGAGCGTTATCTCCTCGCACGCGCTCTCGAATTCCGTGCCGCAACCGTTGTCGCAGTACATGGTGTGGGAGTGGACGCCCTCGGAGTTTAGTCCGTTATATCTGAATTTAAAATTGTGCGCAATCGTCTCCGTCTCGTTGTCGCGATAGGAGTAGGAGCACAGGGAGCATGTGTGTTCGGTATAACCGATTTCCGCGCAGGTGGGCGCAACGACGTTTTCGCCGTATACGCAGTCGGCGGTTACGGTGTAATCGCAGCCGACGCGCGTGCAAGTTCCCGTGTGCTTGCCCTCGTTGTTTGAAACATACGTGCAATCGTGCCCGAGGGCGGGAGCCGCCTGCACTTCTTCATAGCCGCAGACGGAGCAAACGTGTTTGCGCGTTCCCTCTTCCGTGCATGTGGGCGCGGTGATTACTTCCCACTCGCCGTATTCATGCGTGTGGGTGTCTTTTCCGCATGCCGCGAACGCCGAAACGCCGCAAATCGCACTGAAAACAATGAGCATAGTGACAAAAAATTTTTTCATAATTTTCTCCTGTGCCGTAAATTGTCGATATTGACAATTGTATTATATCATATGTTGTTGTACAAATCAACATTTTTTTGCTAAAATTTTTATATGTCGCGCGCATTGCGCATACGCGCGAAATTAAACTGCGGTTTGCGACAGTCCGTTTTGCTTATTTTTTGTCGGATTTCGCCCTTTCGGACGTAAAAATAACGCAAATTTTGCGCAAAAAATTTTTTCACATTAAATTCACGTTAAAAATTTGACCCTTTTCACATTGATATATTATAATATAAAGCGTAAGGGGGTGCGGCATATGATAAAGATAATAACCGATTCGTCCGCTAATATCTCGCAGGAGGAGGCAAAGAGCCTCGGGATAACCGTTTTGCCCCTCGGCGTATCGTTCGGCACGGAAGCCTTCCGCGACGGCGTGGATTTATCCGCGGAACAGTTTTACAAAAAGTTGAGCTCTTCAAAGGAGTTCCCGCATACTTCCCAGCCCTCGCGCGAAGAACTCGTCGAACTTTTTACCCGTGAGAGCGCAGGCGCGGACGATGTCCTCGTCATGTTCATAGCCGACGTGCTCTCCGGCACGCAGAAGCTCGCGCGGCAGGTTGTGGAAGAGAAAAAACTTTCCAATGTCTATGTCTACAACACCCGTTCTACGACGGCGGTTTTGCGCATGCTCGTGCTCGAAGCGTTAAAAAACGCGGATAAGCCGATAAAAGAGGTTATAGCCATTCTCGACAAACTCCGCCCGAGGATACGGCTGTACGCCGCCCTCGACACGCTTGAATTTTTGCGTAAAGGGGGCAGGCTCTCGGGCGCGGCTTCGTTTATCGGCAACGTGCTCAAAATCAAACCCGTCATATATTTTACGGGCGAGTGCGAAGTAAAGGTGTGTTCCAAGCAGATAGGTTACTCTCTCGCCTTGAAACGCCTTTGCGAAGAGGCGACGAAGGAAGAAATCGACCAAACTCAGCCCATATATTATCTGTATACGGGCGACGATACCAACTGCAACGCCATGATAGAGAAGCTCGCGCTGCCCAAGGATATAAAAACGCAGGGTGAAAAGGTGAATATCTGCCCCGTCATAGGCACGCATATCGGACCTCGCGCGGCGGGCATAGTTGTAGCCGTAAAGCGCGGGAAGCGATAATTATGCCAAATTTGTCATATTAAAAGGGACAAATTTCAAATTTTCGGCATAAAAAACATTTTTCTCGGCAAAATAATTGATTATTTGCCAGAAAAAGGGGTATAATCAAGGGGAAAAGAAATTTAAGGAGGTGAAGCCCATGGTTTCGGCTGATTGGTTGGCGATAGGCGTAGTGCTCATCGCGTCCGCATTGGGGCTTCTACTCGGCTTCGGCAAGTGCCTGAAATTTTTCACGGGCGGGATAGTAGGTTTTATCATATCCATAGTCGTCGTCTATTTCTTCCTCGGCGTCGTGTCGAGCTGGGGGTTCGTTCAGGATCTCATGCTCAAACTTCACACGCTGATGGTGGATGCGGACAACGGCTTTGTGGACTTCCTCATAAAGATAGGGATAGAAAAGATAATTCTCGCCGTGTTGATGTTCATAGTTGTGCAGATAGCGAGAATTATAATAGTACTTATTATAAAGGGCGTCGTGGAGACGGACAACAAACCGATGCGGGTTATAAATAAAGTCCTCGGTTGGCTTTTTATGCTCGGCGTAGTCATAATGTTGACGCTTATCGTGTTCCAGATAGTGGCGTGGGTAGGAGGCAATTCGTCGGTCAGGTTTGAAAATTGGCTGAGCGGCGTGTTCAAGCTCGATTGGGTATACAGGCATAACCCCTTGAATTCCCTCTTCGCCAAAATCGGCAGTTGAAAGTGAAGTAGGAAGACATCTTCGCGCCTGCAACATTCACTCTCTTTCGGGGTTGAGTAAAATCTATCCGGGCTGTAAGAAAAATTTATACGGCTTGAAAGCAGATAAAGCCGGGAGCGATATAAAAGGTTGAAATTGATATAAAAAGGTTAAATAAAAGGTTAGAATTGATATATAAAAATCGGCGGGCAATTCCCGCCGATTTTTATTTTATGAGAGCAATTTAAAGTGTTGTCATTTCGACCGATTGAGAGCGCAACGCGCTCGATTGAGTGGAGAAATCCAATGGTGGTGGTAGGAAGTAACTTTGAAACAGCATTCTAAAATTGTCATTCCGAGCTTGCCGAGGAATCCGGTTGGGTAAGCCAAAAAGGATAGACCTAAGCGCAATGAAATTTCAGATTCTTCGACTTCGCACCTACGGTGCTTCGCTTTGTGAAAATTTTTGCTTAATCGCAAAAATTTTCTACAAACCATCGGGCTTACGCCCTAGGGCAGAATGGCAGTAAAGGGCTAACGCCCTCGGGCAGAATGACCTCTCTCTATACCTCCCCACTCCCCAAAGGTTGGGGAGTGGGGAGGGGGAGCGCGATTTTATCGCGCGGAAGAGGGGCAAGGGGTTTACCGCATTTTGTCACCCTGCCCTCGCTAATAAAGGGCTGTATCCCGCAAAAAAATTCACAAGTGCACGCGTAAAAATATGCGCATATATCGTTATGGGCGGCATATATTTATAGCGTACGGTTATGGAATTTCTATTCAGTCAAATCAAAAAAATGGACGTCGTGTCGGTAAACGAGGGCAAAAACCTCGGCAGGGTGTGCGACATCGCCTTTTTTTATCCCGAAAGTACGGTAAAGGGCTTTTTCGTCACGGGCAGCAAGGGCTTTCACCTGTCCAAGTCGGAAATCTTCGTGCCCATACGGCAAGTTGTGAAGATAGGGGAGGACGTCATCTTGGTCAACGCGGGGGATAAACCCCTTCCGCCCGATAAACCCTGTCCGCCTTGCCCGCCTAAACCCTGTCCGCCGCCCGACCCTCGCCGCAGTTTTGACGACTACGAATGACGTCACTAAATCAGATTTTGCATAAATTGGGCGCAAAAACGCCTTAAAACGCCATGTTTTTGCCAATCAGAACACGTTTTCGAGCTTTAACGAGTACGCGTCGGGCAGACTTTCGGTTATGCGCAGAAGGACTTCCACTTTGCCGAGCGCAAGGTCGTAGCGGGAGTTGTAAATGAGTCCGCACGCCTCGCTGAGCCAATAGTCGAGGTAGGAAATATCGTTGTGGGGAATGAGAATATGCAGTTTGCGTTTCTTGCTCTCCCACATTTTTTTTACCGAGTACGCGTCCTCGCGGGTGGCGGTCTCGTCGTCTATTTTGTCGTACAGCGTTTCGAGCGCGCCGTGGAATTCGTCGAACTGCTTATATAAATACCCGTTCGTCCAGATAAAAAAGCCTATCGATACGGCGAGGGCGGCAAGCGTTGAAATTATCGCCTTTACCATTGACCTTTCACCTCCGCCCGCAGAATTTTATAGGGCTTTCCCTTCTGTTGGAAGTACACGCGCCCGTCGCTGTCCACCGTCATAACGAGCACGTTTTTCAGCTTTGTTTTCTGTTTTGCGATAAATTCTTGGAGATATTTTTCGTCTATCCCCGCGATTTTCAGATTTTTCCTGTCCGCCTTGCCGTTGTCGATCAAAAGCACGGGCAGGGTGTGCGTAAGCTGCTCTTTCGGCAGTGCGGAGAACACCCCGTTCGCCTCGAAAAGCCCGTAGTAGACGTCGTCGAGGTTGAAATATCCAGCAGTCCGCATGCTCTCTATCAAGTCGCTCACGTCGAGGTTGTTTTTGCGGAGTTGATATCCGTCCACGCCGTCGCGCGTAATGACGAGGGAGGGTTTGCCGCAGATGACGGTTTTCAGCGGCATAAACCACAGATCGAGCAGCCAGACCGTCTGGTGCAGTATAAAAATCGCGATTATCGCGACTATGCCGTACAATAGCGGTATGGAACTGTCCGCCATGGGGATACAGGCGAGTTCCGCGATAAGCAGCGTTATAACGAATTCGAAGGGTTGCATTTCGCCTATCTGACTTTTGCCCATTATGCGCATCACCGCAAGCAGCGTTATGAATATGACCGCCGTCCTGATAAAAACCAATGCCATAACAAAAGTATGCGCTTTTCGTTGAGTAAATATCGGCGTCGCGCCCTTATTATTGCGCAAAATATCCCTTTTTTTCTTGCCAAACGCGCAGGGCGGTGATATAATGTGCTCATATACCCCGAGTGCGTAAAGTGGTGCGGGTAGGACAGCCCTCACACGAAAGGTCATAAAGATCTGCGGTAGTCGGGCGCGTCCTCTTTTTTTGAATACGAGCGGACGCCGTATATGGAGGTGTCCGCTATTTTTTATCCCGATATTTTTGAAATTTTAAGAAATTACGAGCAGAAAGGCAGCAAATACGGCTTGGAGCGCACCCGAGCCCTTCTCGACACGTTTTCAAGCCCCGACGAAAAGCTGAAAATCGTGCATATCGCGGGCAGCAACGGCAAGGGCAGCGTGGCGGCGTTTATAACGAATATCCTCGTCGCCGCGGGCTTCAAAGTGGGCACGTTTACCTCGCCCGAGGTGTATTCCTACGCGGAAAAGTTTCTGTTTGACAACTCCCCCGCCGAGGACTATATAAAATATTATCTTTCGGAAGTCTACTCCGCCGCGATGA
>CANREX010000042.1 GCA_947629735.1 uncultured Clostridia bacterium | reverse complement strand
GCGGATATTGCGAGGTTTACATGACCTACGGCGGCTATACATTCTACGTTACTATAAATGTGACTGTGGAATTGGGAAATCCCATTTGCACGCTCACAAGCGAGCAGCCGCTTATGTTGGTGATGTACGGTTTCCAGAATATTTCACTTTATGCGGATAATATCGCAAAAGTCACGACCATGAGTATGGGACCTGGCGAAAGCGATGATATGCTGTTCTATTATGAATTGTCCGACGAGGATAACACCTTAATATTGAAGGACGCCAATGGGGTAAAGTGGGGCATATATACCGTTGCGATTACCGAAAGCACGGGCACGATTGAAGCGTATGATTTCTCCACTCTTGAACCCACGGGCACTTATTCCATAACAAACAGCGATGTACTCGACGGAGCACCGTCCGATTTGAAAGTGACGCTTTATGATAACGGCTTCCTTATATTCGGCTCGGAGTCAGCACATATGACAATGATTTACTCCTATGAAAAATCTGACAACAATATAACCACGAAAGTTGATTATATGTACGGCTTCGTAATTACGGGCGAGGGCGAGTGTGAAATTGTTCCCCCCGAATATTGATTGAATATTCGGACAGAAATCAAATAATAAACGGAAAGAGGGCGGCTTGCTTCGGCAAGCCGCCCTCTGCACGTCTAAGCCGCCCGCCCTGTTTAAAACGTTCGTTACGTATAAACCGCAGGCGTATATTTCCCCCGCAGATACAAAAACTAAGTGTATCTAACGGGGGAATTTCAATGTCGGGAACAAAAGCGCAAAAAGCGCGCGCATGTCATACGATTTTCTTCAAAAACGCGCCCCGCATAATCGCGAGTGCGGCGGTGGCAGGACCGAAGGAGTGCGCGGGTATAATCGGCAATTACGTGGACAAGCCCCTTTCCGACGACATGTTCGGCGAGGACACGTTCGAAAAGGCGGAGTGCAAAATGCTGTCGTACGCCATCGATACGGCGATAAAAAACGCCCGCCTTTCGCGCGAGCAGGTGGACGTCATCTTTTCGGGCGACTTGCTCAACCAGATAATTTCCGCGTCCTTTGCTGCCCGCGATTTTGACATCCCCTTTCTCGGCGTATATTCGGCTTGTTCGACGATGAGCGAGAGTATGCTGCTTTCCGCCGCGATGATCGACGCGGGATATGTAAAACACGCCGTAGCGGCTACGGGCAGTCATTTTGCGTCGGCGGAAAGGCAATACCGCTACCCGCTTGAACAGGGCACGACCCGCCCCCCGCAGAGCCAATGGACGGTGACGGGCGCGGGCGGCTGCGTTATCGCCGCCGAGGGGGAAGGTCCGCGAATCGTCAACGGAACTATGGGCAAGGTCGTGGATTTCGGCGTGACGGACGTCAACAATATGGGTGCGGCAATGGCGCCGGCTTGCGCGGACACGCTTATCAGGCATTTCCGCGACACTCAGACAGACGCGGACGACTACGACTTGATTTTAACGGGAGATTTAGGCGCGCTCGGCAGCCGAATTTTAAAGGACCTGACGTGGGAGAAGGGGTTTGATATCTCCGAAAAACACGTGGACTGCGGGGAGATAATCTATAAGGTGATAGAGGACGAATTTCAGGGCGGAAGCGGCGCGGGGTGCTCGGCGACCGTCTTTAATTCCTATATACTTGCGAAAATGCGGGCGCGCGAATACAGGTGCGTGCTCTTTGCCGCGACGGGTGCGTTGCTTTCCACGGTGTCCTCGGGGCAGGGCGAATCTATACCTTGCATATCCCACGCGGTGCAGTTGGAAGTTTGATTGGTTGGGGCATAGTACGGGGGCAATTGTATGGAATTGGAAGTTTTGAACATATTTCTGATGTATCTGAAAGCGTTCGCGGTGGGCGGGTCTATCTGCCTTATCGCGCAGATAATTATTAACTTTACAGACCTCACTGCGGGCAAAATTTTGGTGTATTTCATGCTCGCGGGGCTCGTGCTGACGGCGATAGGCGTGTATCAGCCCCTCGTCGATTTTGCGGGCGCGGGCGCGACAGTGCCCATTTCGGGGTTCGGATATCTCCTCGCCAACGGCGCTATAAAAGGTGCGGAACGCGGGTTCTTCTACGCCGTCACGGGCAGCCTTGCCGCGGCGAGCGCGGGCGTTACTGCGGCGGTGGTTTTCTCGTTTATCATGGCGCTCATATTCAAAGCCCGCACAAAACGCAACTGAAAGCCGCCGCGGCTATACGGCAATAAGCGGGAAGAAACAAGCGGAAACAATTTAATAAAAGCCGCGGCGATTAAATAGCCGCGCGCGAGAAGCAATAAGCGGCAAACCAAATGCCGCAAGTAATAATATACCCCGCGCGCCACATAAAATAGCGTATGTCGAGGGCGAAAAAGCACAAGCGGCTTAAAATAATCATGGCGGTGGCGGGGCTTCTCGTAATATCCGCGCTTATATTTTCGCTGAGCAACGTGACGAACGTGTTGATATCCATAAGCGAAGCTACAATCCGCTCTATAACCACGGTCGCGGTGAACGACGCGGTGTATTACACGCTCAACGACAATTTGCGCTACGAAGATTTGATAGATATCAAATATGACGAGGAGGGGGACGTCTCCACGATCACCACCGACAGCCTGAAAATCAACAGGATAGCGAGGGATACCGCGTACCTTTCGCAGGAAAATCTGAACCGCATGAGCCAGGAAGGCATACAAGTTCCCATCGGCGCGCTGACGGGGCTTGAAGCGCTGGCGGGCTTCGGGCGAAAGATAAACGTCAAAATAATACCCATTTCCAACGTCGGGTGCAGGTTTGTTTCCAAGTTCGACGAGGCGGGCATAAACCAGACGAGGCACTCCATTTACCTTGAAATCGAAGCCGATATTTCAATAATTCTGCCCACGAGGACGTCGAATTTAGCCTCGACTGTGGAAGTGCTCATCTGTGAAAGCGTGATTTCGGGCAAGATTCCCGATACATATCTGCAAGCCTCGCTTGTCGGAGGAGGCAGTCTTATCCCGAACGGGTGAGTTTCAGGCAAAAACACAAAGTGATTTTGTGGGATAAAAATGTGCGGTTTTGCTTGCGCCGTTAATTATTTTGGGAATGTGCTGCGCCCGTCCTCGCATAACTCGTTTTTCTGCGTTTATAGACTTCGTAATTGCAGCTCCCGCAATTATTTAATTGTGCCGCGTTTTTAAATGCTGTCATTTCGACCGATTGAGAGCGCGTAGCGCTCGATTGAGTGGAGAAATCCCCTCGTGGTGGTAGGGAGTAATTTAATTGTGTCATTCCGAGCCTGTCGAGGAATCTGGCTGGGGTATGTCGCATAAAAAAGTCCTAAGCGCAATGAAATATCGGATTCTTCGACTTCGTTCGGCTTATAGCCTCACTCCGCTTAGAATGACAGTAAAAAAGAACGGGCAGAATGGCAGTAAAAAATATTTCCCCGCTTCCCAAACTTTGGGAAGCGGGGAAATGCGGTTTTGCGGAAAAAATAATTTCAAAAATAATGTCAGAAACAATTCGGTAAAAATTTATCTCAATTCCACATTCAGGTTGTGTTTTAAGTTGCCTAAAATTTTCTTTACGAATCCGTCGATTTTTTCTGGAGTGAGCGCCTCGTCCTTGGGCGAGAAGGTCACTGTATACGCCATGCTCTTCTTGTTTTCGCCTATCTGGCTGCCCGCGTAGATGTCGAACAGTTTCACGTCCGAAACGTACTTGCACGCGGCGTAAATCTCGCTTTCGATGCGCGCGCAGGTAATGCTTTCGTCGGCGACCAGCGCGAGGTCGCGCGCAACTTCGGGGAAGCGGGAGAGGGGTTTATATTTAAAAGGCTTTGCGTGCGAGAGCGCCTTTTCGTAGTCTATCTCCGCGACGAACGCCTTTTTCTCCATGGACAGCTCTTCCGAAATCTTGGGGTCGATCTTGCCGACGTAGCCGATTTCCTCGCCCTCGCAGGAGATGATTGCGGTTATTCCGGGGTGCAGGAAGGGTTTGCTGCCCGCGGCGAAGTCGAACTTTTCGTTGAGGCTTTCCGCCCAATCTTCAATCGCGCCCTTTATGTCGAGGAAGTTGCCGTTGCCGAAGAACCCGACGCACAGCATTTTTCTCTCTTCTGGCATGCCGTCGGGCGAATCGGTCGGAATATATACGTTGGCGATTTCAAACAGCTTGCCCTCCGTATTCCCGCGTTTCAGGTTGCGCACGATGACGTTCAGCATGGACGGCATAAGCGTCGTGCGCATGACGGACAAGTCCTCGCCGATGGGATTTCTTATCTTTATGAAGCGCCTTTCCGCCGCGTTGGCAGGGAAGTGCAGCATGTCCAAATCTTTTTCCGAGTAGAACGAGTAGGTGGAAATTTCGTACATTCCGAGCGACACGAGCTTGTCCTTAACCGCGTTTTCCGCCGCCTGCGCGGGGGTATATCCGCCGTTCGTCACGCGCGCGCTGTTCAAAAACGTGCCCGTCACGTGGTCGTAGCCGTATTCGCGGATAAGCTCTTCCGCAATGTCGGCGTAGCCGTCTATGTCCTCGCGGTAAGGGGGCACGTCGAGGGAGAGGACGTCGCCCGCAGCCGTAACGCCGAAGTTCAGCCTTTTTAAGATATCCACCGCCTTATCAATAGGTATTTCTATGCCGAGAAGCCCGTTTATCTTGCGCATATCCGCCGTCATTTTCTTCGCGCCGTCGTGCGAGTTGGGCGTCTTTATATCTATGTGGATGTTCGTCACCGTGCCGCATCCGAGCTCTTCGATGAGGTGCAGCGCCCTCGCCATTGCCCTTTCGGTCGTGTACTCGTTTACGCCCCTTTCGAATGTCGCCGAGGAGTCGGAATGTTGCCCGAGCGCGCGGGACGTCTTTCTCACGCTGTCGCGGGCGAACTTCGCCGCCTCGAATAAAAGCTCACGCGTGTCGTCCTTGATCTCGCTGTTTTCGCCGCCCATTATGCCCGCCAAGGCGCAGGGTTTGTTGCCGTCGCAGATGACGAGGTTTTCACCGCCGAGCTCAAACGTCTTGCCGTCGAGGGTGATTATGCTCTCCTTGTCGTACGCCCTGCGCACGGTTATTTTGCCGTTTTCGAGCTTGGCGAAGTCGAACGCGTGCATGGGCTGCCCCATTTCGAGCAGCACGTAGTTCGTTATGTCCACGACGTTGTTAATCGAGCGCAGCCCGCACAGCGCAAGCCGCCTTTTCAGCCATTGGGGAGAGGGGGCGATTGCGATATCCTTGACGTAGTGCGCGATATATCTCGGACAGAGGTCGGGCGCGAGCACTTCGACTTCAACGCGCTTGCCGCCGCTCTTTGCGCTGTACGTGTAGGCGGGCTCTTTTAAGGGCTTGCCGAGAACCGCGGCGACCTCCCGCGCCATTCCCAAAATGCTGTTGCAGTCGGGGCGATTAGCGGTGAGCGCAATGTCGAAAATGTAGTCGTTCAGCCCGAGAATGGGTTTGACGTCCTCGCCGTTTTTGCAACTTGCGGGTAAAAGGAGGAGACCGTTGTAGTCCGCGCCTTCGTACATATCGCCGTTCACGCCGAGTTCCGCGCCCGAGCAGAGCATGCCGAACGAATCCACGCCCCGAAGTTTGCCCTTTTTTATCGTCATCACGCCTTCCACGGTGACGTGGTCCTGCGCGGTCGCGTAGACCGTAGCCCCTATCAGCGCGACGGGGGCTTTTATGCCCTTTCTGACGTTGTCCGCGCCGCAGCAAATCTGCAATTCGCCGCTCTCGCCGCAGTCCACTTTGCACACGTGCAGGTGCGTGCCCTCAATGGGTTCGCACTCCGTAACTTCGCCGGGGGATATATCCACGTCTACGTATTCTTTAAGCCAACTTAAAGGTAATTTCATAGCGACCTCCTTAACCTTTGAACTGCTTCAAAAAGCGCACGTCGCCTTCGAACAGCAGTTTCATGTTGTTTATGCCGTATTTGAGCATGGCGATGCGCTCAATGCCCATACCGAACGCAAAGCCCGAATATTCCTCGGGGTCAACGCCGCAGCCTTCGAGGACGTGCCTGTTGACCATGCCCGCGCCCAAAACTTCTATCCAGCCCGTGCCCTTGCACAGCCTGCAACCCTTGCCACCACATTCGAAGCAGCTGACGTCTACCTCGACGGACGGCTCGGTAAAGGGGAAGTAGGAGGGGCGAAGTCTCGTCTTGACGCCCTCGCCGAATATCTTGCGCGCGAATTCGTCGAGCATGCCCTTCAAATCGCACAGCGTAATGCCCTTGTCCACGACAAGCCCTTCCATCTGCGAAAACATGGGCGAATGAGTCGCGTCGTCGTCGCTGCGATAGACCTTGCCGGGGGATAAAATCTTGATAGGCGGCTTGCACTTTTCCATTACGCGTATCTGCCCCGCGCTCGTCTGCGTGCGCAAAAGCAGATCGTCCGTGATATAGAAAGTGTCCTGCATGTCGCGCGCGGGGTGGTCCTTGGGCGTGTTCAGCGCGGTGAAATTGTAGTAGTCCGTCTCGATTTCAGGACCTTCGAACACGGTAAAGCCCATTCCCGAAAATATGGAAATGAGTTCCCTCCGCACGAGCGTGTTGGGGTGATACGCGCCGCTTGGCTGCCTGTTGCCGGGAAGGGTGACGTCCACGGCCTCCTTTTTGTATTGCTTGTTGAGCTCGATTTCCTTCAAGGTGCGGTCGAGGTCGGCGAACTTTTCCTCCGCCCACGCGCGCAGAGCGTTGATTATCTTGCCCGCTTCGGGTCGCTCTTCCTTGGGAATGTCGCGCATGCCCTTCATCAGCTCGGAGATTTCCCCCGTCTTGCCGAGGTATTTCATCTTGGTCTGGAAGAGCGATTCGGACGAGTGGATGTCCGCAAACGCCTGCGCGAGCTTGCTTTTCAGTTGTTCGATTTTGTCCTGCATAGCCGTTTACTCCGTTATTTATTCAATTAAAAACTCCCCGTGTGAAACCACACAGGGAGCGTTTCATGTTTGCTCTGTACCACCTGATTGCGCGGGTTGCCCCGCCTCGTTTAAGCCGATTTACGCACGGCGCACGGAACGCGCTACTTTTTGCCGCCTACGCACGCGCATTTCTGCGTGTTTTTTCGCGGAGTTCGCACGTTCGGCTCGCGGGTGAATACCGCCCCGCCCCAATGAAAAACCTTTCAGCCGTTTTCGGGTTTTTCTCTCTGCAAAGGGGTGATGGAACGTCTGTCCCGGTCAAAGCCGATGAAAATTTATTCACAAAACTCTCGCGCGGACGCGCACTTGCGAATTTTCGTGCGCCGCGAGTTATTTCGCAAATTATATTTGAATTATATTGATTTCCATCGAATTTGTCAACTTATTTTAACTTATTTATATTATAGGAAACAAATTCCGACAGCATTGCGCATTTTTCACTTAATAATTCCGGATTCTTCGACTGCGCACCTTCGGTGCTTGCTCAGAATGACAAGGGGGGGGCGGGCTAACGCCCTCGGGCAGAATGACAAGGGGGTGTAGAGCTTACACTCTCTGGCGGAATGACGGCGGGCGGCGCATTTTCAAAATGCGCCGCCCGCAACTCACGGAAATTTTTGTAAAACTTTCAATATATTGAATTCCCCGCGCAGTCATACGCCACAACTACGGGGAAGTCCTTTACCGTCAAACGGCGGACGGCTTCGCTCAGAAGTTCGGGGAAGGCGACGAGCTCGCTCTTCTCGATAGCGTTGCCGTAGAGTGCGCCCGCACCGCCGATAGCGGCGAAGTACACGGCTTTGTTGCGCACTATCGCGCTCCGCACCTCGTCGGACATTTCGCCCTTGCCTATCATTCCGCCCAGCCCCAAATCGAGCAGCGCGGGGGCGAAACTGTCCATGCGCGAAGAAGTCGTCGGACCGCAGCTGCCGCTCGCCCTCCCGGGTTTTGCGGGGCAAGGTCCCGCGTAGTAGATTATCGCGTTTTTGAGTTCGAAGGGGAGTGGTTCGCCCCTGTTTATCATGTCGCAAATGCGCCGATGAGCGCAGTCGCGTGCGGTCAGAATTTCTCCCGAAAGCAGCACGCAATCGCCCGCTTTCAGACCTTCCGCCTCGCCGCATTTTAAGGGCAAATTCAGCTTTTTCATCATAAAATCTCCTTTTCGCAGCGCACGCAGTGGCATTGTATATTGACGGCTACGGGCAATCCCGCAATATGCGTGGGCGCCCATTCGCAGCTGACGCCTATCGCCGTCGTCTTGCCGTGAAAGCCCTGACAGCCTATGCCGCGATTGTTGATTTCCACCAGAGCCCGCCTCTCGATTTCGGCTATGTCCGCCCGTTGGTTAGCCGAGCCCACCTCGCGCAGGAGCGCCCTTTTCGCAAGGTGCGCGCAGCCGTCGAAGTTGCCGCCTATACCCACCCCGACATAGACGGGAGGGCAGGGGCGAGAGCCCGCTTTTTTCACCGTTTCCACGATGGCGTTTATTATTCCGTCCACGCCCTGCGCGGGTTTGAGCATGTAGATAGCGCTCATGTTTTCGCTGCCGAAGCCCTTGGGAAGATAGGCGATTTTTATGCGTTCACCCGCACATATGTCCGTGTGAACGGCGGCGGGGGTGTTGTCGCCCGTGTTCTCGCGGGTGATGGGGTCGCATATCGATTTGCGGAAGTATCCGTCGGCGTACGCCCGCCTCACCGCGCCGTTTACAGCCTCGGTCAAAGGCGCGCCCGTAAGGTGGACGTCCTGACCTATTTCAAGCATGACGCACGCCATGCCCGTGTCCTGACAGACGGGAAGATTTTCCCTTTCCGCCAAGGCGCAGTTTTCGTTGAGCGTGTGCAGTGCGAAGAGCGCCGCGCCGTTTTCTCCGTTTTCCGCCTGTTGCAACGCCCGCTTGCAGGAGGGCGTCAGGCGCGTTCCCGCACGCAGCGCCATTTCGTAGATTTTAGCCGCAATTTCATTGGTGTCGATAATTCTCATAAGCGCATTTTATAATATTTTTGCGCGAATGTAAAACGATTTGACGGCAATTCCCCCTTAAACGTTTTACTTTGCGCTCCGAATTTTGTATAATCGGCTTATGAAGAATAAAAAAGAGGGTAAAAAGGACGTCTACGCGGCTCGGGAAGATAGCGCGGCTCGGAAAGATAGCGCGGGCGCGGCGGACAAGTTAAGCGCGGCGGATAAGGCGGGCGTTTTGACGGACAGAACGGAAAACCCCGCGGGCATGGCTGCGGACAACCCCGCGGACATGCGGGAGAGCAAGCTCAATCCGCTTTACGGCGGCGGCGCATTCACCGTGGACGTCATAATATTTTTGCTTATATCGCTCGTAGCGTCGGGGATAATCGCCGCGGCTAATCTTTCTGGCACGGACGGCGCGGCGTATATAAACGTGCTCGTCTCCCCCGTGGCGATAGCTATAACTGCGGCGATATTTTTCCGCCTGACGCGCGTTCCCGTAAGGCGCGTTCTCCCCATAAAGACCAAGCCGAAATATTATATCATAGGGCTTTTGCTGATTTTCGGGTTGCTCTTTTCCCTCAATTCCCTCAACGACCTGCTCGTCAAGCTGTTTGAAAGTTGGGGTTATCGGAGGAAACCTTCCGCGCTTCCCGACTTCACGGGTTGGAACGTGCTGCCCGCGCTGATTGCGATAGCAATAATTCCCGCCGTGGCGGAAGAGACGCTCTTCCGCGGGATATTGCTCTCGGGCGCGGAGAGGGAGACGGGTTCGCCCCTCGCGATAGTATTCAGCGGGCTGTGTTTTTCTCTCTATCACGGCTCTGTGGAGCAGACGCTCTATCAGTTTATCTGCGGTTGCCTGTTCGCGTTTTTGACGGTGCGTTCCCGCTCGATAGCGCCGTCAGTGCTGATACATTTCCTCAACAACGCCATAATTATCGTGCTGTGCGCGTGCGGCTGTACGGACATGAGCACGGGCGAACTGATAATGCCCGCCGCCGCCGAGATAGCGCTCACGGTGATTTCCGCCGTCTGCCTCGCCGCCGCGGTGCTTTGGCTCATTTTGGACAACACCCCGCTTGAAAAGCGCAAACAAGGCGGGGTCGCGAAGTTTTTTATCGGCGCGGGGATAGGGCTTGTCGCCATGGTCGCGCTTTGGATAGCAAATCTGTTGTGACGGTGGTGGTCTCATGATAAAGGTAAACGTCGTCTGCGTGGGCAAAATCAAGGAGAGTTTTTACAGGGAAGCGGTGGAGGAATACGCCAAGCGGCTTTCCCGTTTCTGCGCCTTTTCGGTGACGGAAATTCCCGAGTGCAGGACGCTTGGGGAAGAGGGCGGCAGGATACTTCGCGCCGCCAAGGGCTACAAAATTGCGCTGTGCGTGGAGGGCGAAAGACTATCAAGCCCCGCCCTCGCTTCCCGCATAAAGAGCCTTTGCGACAGGGGAGAGGAGATAACCTTTATAATAGGCTCGTCCGAGGGGCTTTCGCCCGAGGTGAAGTCCGCCGCAAATTTTCGCCTTTCCTTTTCGGATATGACATTCCCCCATCAGCTGATGCGGGTTGTGCTCGCGGAACAGATCTATCGCGCGTTTATGATAAACGGCGGCGGGGAATACCATAAGTAAAGGCGGGGAACGCCGCGAATAAATGATAATAACACCGCAAATATAACGCCGTTTATCCCGCGGATAAGCGGGAAGAAATCCTCAAAAATCAATGCCGAAGCCCAAGTTTTATGCAGTTGAAAGCGCGTGGAAGTCCGCCGTTTTCAGCCGTTGGAAATATGGCGAAAAAGCGCGCAAATTTGCGATTGGGCGGGCAATATGTGCCGATCAATGCGTTTTTTCCGCGGCGTGCGCATTATAGGGGTAGCTTGCGCATTATATTAAAGTATGATATATGAAGAAGTTGCGCGCGCATATGCAAAGTACGGCGAAAAGAAGTGCGTCATCGGCTATTCGGGCGAGGGCAGGGAGATATTCGCCTTTCACAAGGGCAGCGACTACGGCAAGCAATTCATAGCGGTGTACGCCGTGCACGGCAGGGAGTGGATAACGGCGAGGCTCGCACTCTGCCATTTGAAGCGAAAAGTGTATTGCGGAGGCTGGATAATTCCCCTGCTCAATCCCGACGGCGCGAACGTCTGCCTCACCCGCGACAGGCTGTGGAAAGCCAATGCGCGCGGGGTGGACATCAACTGCAATTTCGACGCCGATTGGGGCACGGGAGCTATGAACACCCGCACCCGCGGCAGCGCGAACTGAATCGG
>CANREX010000041.1 GCA_947629735.1 uncultured Clostridia bacterium | reverse complement strand
GTTGCCCGCAAGCGTTATGATGTCCGCGTTGCCCGTGCGCTCGCCGTTGCCGAAGAGCGTGCCCTCTATCCTGTCCGCCCCCGCGAGCAAGCCGAATTCCGAAGCCGCCACGCCGCAACCCCTGTCGTTGTGCGGGTGCAGGGAAAGCGCGACGCCTTCGCGATAGTTCATATGTTTATTTATGAACTCCACCTGCTGTGCGTAAACGTGCGGCATTGCGTTTTCCACCGGCGGGCAGATTTATTACGGCCTTGTTCTCCTTTACGGGCTGCCAGACGTCGAGCACGGCGTTGACAACTTCCAGCGCGTACTCGGGTTCTGTGCCCGTGAAAGATTCGGGGCTGTACTCGAAGCGATAGCAAGCGCCGTCGCGCTCGGCGAGCTCCTTTAAAAGCGCCGCGCCGTCCACCGCTATCTTTTTGACGTCCTCTTTGCCCTTGCCGAACACCTGTTCGCGCTGGGCTACCGACGTGGAATTGTAGACGTGCACTATCGCGTTCTTCGCGCCCTTCAACGCCTCGAACGTCTTGAAAATTATGTGCTCGCGCGCCTGCGTGAGCACCTGCACGGTGACGTCGTCGGGAATGAGTCCGCCCTCTATCAGAGCGCGGAGGAAGTCATACTCCGTCTTGCTTGCGGCGGGGAAGCCCACCTCTATCTCCTTAAACCCTATCTCGCACAACAGCTTGAAAAATTCTATTTTCGTCTGCAAGGACATGGGCTCTATCAGGCTTTGATTGCCGTCGCGCAGGTCCACCGAACACCAGACGGGCGCGCTTGCGACGGCACTTTTTTCAGCCCAATCCATACAGCGTTCGGGCGGGAGTATAAATTGTTTCGTGTATTTGGAACTTTCCATAACTGCACCTCTTTTCATTTTACGCTTAATACAACAAAAGCGGCGTCCCGTAAAGAGACGCCGCGCGCGTTGTACCACTCTTCTTCGCGGGGGAATTTACACCCCGCCTCACGGTTGCCTGCACAACCTGCCCATTTTACGGTAGGCTACCGTATGCGCCTACTTTGACCGTTCAGCGCATCTGCTCCGCGGCGAGTTCGCCGTACCCCTTCGTTTACCTCGCACCTGACGGTAAATCTCTGAACCCGAGGAAAAAATTACGGTTACTATTCCGCTTCATCGCATTTTAATATTCAATTTCGTATATGATATCACCTTTCCGCACAAAAATCAAGCGTTTTTATGCGGGAATCGGGTATTTGCGCCGCTTTAAGCGTTTTTTGCGGTTGAAAAGCCGCTTATTTCGCTCATTTTGCTTATTTTGCTCGTTTTGCGCGGTTCAAGGGCTTATTTTCAGCCGTTTGAAGAATCTGGCTGTGCGGGGGCGGGAGCTTCTTGGGGTTGGTCGGCATTTGCGGCACATTCCCTGCGTATTTTACCGAGGCGGGCAAGTAGAAATCCCACGGCGATAAACGCGCTGGTAGACCAGCCTATCGCCCACGCCCAGCCGACGCCCGCAAAGCCGAGGGGATTCACGAGAATGTAGACCATTGTCACCCTTAAAATGAGGTCGGTGAAGGTCGAGATAGTGAAGCCGAGGTTGCCGCCGCACCCGCGGACCGCGCCGTCGGAAACTATCTTCACGCAGACGGCGGGCAAGAACGCGGAGACGATGCGGAGATACTGTATGGAGCACTCCACCGCCCTCGGCGTGGGTTTATCTATAAAAAGCATTGTCAGCGGCAGAGGCAGCGCCTGACAGAGCACAACGAATATGATATTCGTTATCATCGCGTAGCACAAAACGGCGAAATACCCCTGTTTTATGCGCCCGTAATCGCCCGCTGCCCTGTTCTGCGAGCAGAAATTGGCGAGCCCGTTCGTCATTGTGCCTACCCCGACGTTGGCTATCTGCACGAGCTTGAACGCCGTAGTGAAGCCCGCCGCCTCGCTGAGAGAGCCGTCCGCGCTCAAAAGGTTTATCCTCTTCTGCACGAACAGATTTCCGACGGAGACAAAGCTGTTTTGCAATATAACGGGCACGGAAGCCGCGAACAGACTTTTACAGATAGCGCCGTTGAACATGCGCGCTTTTTCCTCGCACTTGACCGCCTTCAACTTCTTTATCAGCACATATCCCGTGGGCGCGCAGGAGAGCGCCTGCGAAATAAACGTTGCCCACGCGGCGCCGGCGACGTCCCAATGAAAGACCGCCACGAACAACAAGTCGAGCCCGACGTTGACGAGAGAGGAGAACACGAGGAAGTAAAAGGGGCTTTTGCTGTCCCCGAGGGCGGAACAAATTCCGCAGCCTATGTTGTACAAAAACACGAACGGCATCGAGCCGACGAATATGTAGAGATACGCGAGGGCGTCGGTCATGACTTCCCCCTCTTCCACGCTTAAAATATGCATAGACGTCCTGCCGAGGGTGAAGCCCGCTATCATAAGCACGCCGCACAGAACCGCAAAGGATATTAGCGCGGTGCGGAAGGTTTCATGCACGCTTTTATTGTCCTTAGAGCCGAAAAAGCGGGCGATAACGACCGAACAGCCGCCGTTGCAGCCCAGCGCGAATGCGAGAAGTATATTGACGACTATCGTGGATTCGCCGACGGCGGTCAGAGCCGTCTGCCCGTTCGCCGCAAAATTGCCCACGACGAGCAGGTCAACGAGGGAATACGCCTGCTGTACCATTGCGCTGCCGAGCAAAGGGAGCGAATAAAACAATAATAATTTCCAGACGTTGCCGCGGGTTAAGTCGGTTACCTTTTGTGATTTGTTCATGCCTTTGATTATAGCACTGCGCCCGCCGTTTGTAAACGGCGGGCGTTACTATTTTCGTTTGTTACTTTGTTACAGTTTATTCGGGTTCTTATTTGTGATTTATTAACATGCTTGCGGGCGTTAAAAAATTCAAGCCCGCTTGTCGTTCTCGTTTTCGCGGGGAGCGACTTCCCCATACGCGCCGTCATGCGACGCGGGAACGGAATACAAGTCGAACTCCGCGTCGATATCGAAGTCGCTGTCCTCGTCGAACGCCGCGAGTTTGGAAACCGAGACTTCGTACGCCGTCATCGTCAGAAAGCTCTCGTCGGGCTGTTTTTTCTGGTATTCGCGCGACTGTATTCTGCCCGAAAGCGCGATTTTGTCGCCAACGGCTAAATTCTTGACGAAACGCGCGTTCCTCCCCCACGCTATCGCGGGGATATAATCGCTCTTGTTGTAGGAACGGTTGACAGCCACGAGGAGATCGGCAATCTCCCTGTTGAAGGGCGTTGTCCTGTACACGGGCGGCTTGCAGATGTAGCCCGAAAGCACTATGCTGTTGGGGTTTTTGCTCAGCCGCATGTCGAGCACTTCCCTTATAAACACCGTGAGCATGAGCCGCGATTTGCCGTTTTCTATCTTGTTGTATGAGCGGAACTGTCCGAGAGCGCAGATTTCCGCGCCCTTGCTCATGCCGCCGCCCATCAACCTTTCCGAAACCGTGACGGGTAAGATGTCCTTCTGCCCCGAAAGGCGGGGAACAGCGACGAAAAATTCGTAGAAGCCCTCGCCGAACACCTCGTGCGAGAACACGGCGTCGCTCACTATGTTGCCGCAGATGTAGACCCTGTTGTTCTTTTCTGTCAAGTAGTTCATTTATTCACCTCTTAATTTCGTATTTCCATGAATTTTGCGCCGCTTGGTTGATTTCCCTACCGAAAAACGCGCGTTATGGCGGGCGTTAGGTCGGTTTGTGAAGCCGCGCAGTTTTAAGCGGCGTTATGGCGGCAGGCGGGCATATCGGCGGAACGGCGGGTAAAAGCTGCCTGAAAACGGGCAAAATTTGCTATTTTGCGCTCTTTTGCCTGCCGTCGGGGGCGATAGTGTAGTTTTCCCGCATTATCAGTTCGCCAATCGGGACGAACGTGAAGCCCCTGTTTTTGAGCGTTTCTATTATTATCGGAACGGCTTCCGCGGTGTGAAGTCCGTTGTTGTGCATGAGCACGATAGAGCCGTCCTTCGCCCCGTTTATAACACGCATTGCGATATCGGTCGCGGAGAGGTCCTTCCAATCGAGAGAATCCACGTCCCACTGTATGGAATAGTACCCCTCTTCCGAAGCCGTGCGTATGAGCTCGTCGTCGTAGTCGCCGTAGGGCGGGCGGAAAAGCTCCACTTTCTTGCCCGTTATGCCCGTTATCGCCTCGGAGGAAGTTTTGAGTTCGAGGCGGATCTCTTCGCTGTTCTGCTTGGACATATACGAATGTGTCGAGGAGTGCGTGCCTATCTCGTGCCCCGCCTTGTCTATCTTTGAAACGTACTCGGGGTATTTCTCCGTCCAGAACTCGACCATGAACCAAGTCGCTTTGACGTCACCCACGCGCAGCGCGTTTAAAATTGCGTCGGTGTGCTCCACTCCCCACGCGCAATCGAATGAAAGCGCGACGACTTTGTCTTCCCTTTCCACCGAATAGATGGGAAGTAGCCGAGGCGTGGCGTTGAAGAACACCGCGTACGCGCCCGTGTACCTTGCGGAAAGCGACAGCGCGAATACAAATATTGCAGTGAATACGCAGGCTATTGCGTCTTTCAGTCTTATTACTACCAAACTGCTCTCCCATTTTAACCGCTTTTATAAGCGGATATTTTACGATTTACGGTCGCAATGCGGGTTTTCTTGACGAATTTCACGCCGCATTATGCGTTTTGCGGGAAAAGTCAACCGCTGCCGCCGCGACATTATAATTTATTGCGCGAAAACGCATATTATGACCCGTCAGATAAGTTAAAGCGGTCGTTTGAATGAAGGTGGAATTGTTGACGGGCGTGAAAGCGACGGGAATTGTCGATACGGATAAAAATACATTTTATAATGAGGTGAAAATTATCCCTGCCCCCTTGTGTCCCCCACCCCGAGGTGGGGGGATATAGAAAGTGAGACCACCATGGGATTTCTCCACTCAATCGAGCGCGTTGCGCTCTCAATCGGTCGAAATGACAGCTTTTAAAGCGCGCATGAATTATTAAATAATTAACGGCGCAAGCAAAACCGCGCTTTTGCGCAGCGCACAATTAAATAATTGCGGGAGCGGTTAAATTAAAGTAACGCTCGGATATATTTGCAATTACGAAGTGAGTAAACGCATAGAAGCAAGCAAGACAAGGAAGGTGCGCAAACGACGAAGGGAGCGTACATAGAAGTACGTGACCGAGGAGTGCGTAAACCTGACGCAGTATTGCGAAGTCTTATATGCGTTTAGCGGTAGCATAAATGCGGGCGCGGGCAATTAAAAAATTGCCCGCGCCCGCATTTAAATAATAGTGTCTACCTTAATAATTCGCGTAAAATTTCCTCCGCCCTCTTCATATCAGCCCTACCGCCCGTAGCCTTGCGGATATAGCCGAAGAAGGCGAAAATCGCCTTGTCTTTGCCGCCCTTGAAATCTTGCGCAGCCTTGGCGTTGTTGTCAATCGCGCGGCGGCACAGCGACATAAGTTCGCCGTCGGACACGCCTTTTAAGTCGTCTTCCGTCACATATGCCGAGACGGGTTTGCCCTCTTCGAGCATCTGCGAGAGCGTCTTTTGCGCGACCGTCAGATTTATCTTTCCGCCGTCGGCGTGCTTGACGAGCTTTGCCATCTCCGCCGCGGTGACTTTTAGAGAAAATTTTTCCTTTTCCTCTTCCGTGGGAAGGCGGGAATAAATCGTTCCGACTATCAGATTTACGGTGTTTTTCACGCCCGCGCCGAGGGAAAAGACCTCTTCCGCAAAGGCGCACACCGCCGAATATTTGCACAGAAGTTTAGCCGAGTGCGGAGATATACCCAAGACTTCCACGTACCTTTTGTATTTTTCGTCGGGGAGTTCGGGAAGAGAGCTTTCTATCTCCCTTATCCGCTCTTCTGGGATTATGACGGCGGGGAGGTCGGGTTCGGGGAAATATCTGTAATCCTGCGCGTCCTCTTTGGTGCGCATGACGAAAGTTTCGCCCGTGCGCTCGTCGAAGCGCAAAGTCGCCTGCTCAACCTTTCCGCCGCCCGCAAGCGTTTCGACCTGCCGCGCGTACTCGAATTCCATGGCTTTCACTATGTGCGAGAGGGAATTCATGTTCTTTATTTCCGTGCGCGTGCCGAGCTCTTCGCTCCCCTCTTCCTTTACGGAAATATTCACGTCGCAGCGTATAGAGCCTTCCTGCATTTTACAGTCGGAAACGCCTATATAGCGCATTATAAGTTGAAGTTTTTCGACGTACTCCCTCGCTTCCTCAGCCGAGGAGATGTCGGGTTCGGACACTATCTCGATCAGCGGAACGCCGCTGCGGTTGTAGTCTATAAACGTAAACCCGCCCTCGTGAACGAGCTTGCCCGCGTCCTCTTCTATGTGTATGCGCGTGATGCCTATGCGCTTGCCGCTTTCGAGCTCAACGTACCCGTGCTCGCACAGCGGCTTGTCGTACTGCGATATCTGATACGCCTTGGGCAAATCGGGATAGCAGTAATTCTTTCTGTCGAGGTGTGTAACGCCGTTTATCCTGCAATGCGTGGCGAGCCCCGCCCTTATCGCGTATTCCACGACGCGCATATTGAGAGAGGGAAGCGCGCCCGGTTGCCCCGTGCATACGGGACAGCAATGCGTGTTGGGCGCGCCGCCGAATTCCGTAGTGCACCCGCAGAAAATTTTGGTCGCGGTGGAGAGCTCCACGTGGGTTTCCAGACCCGATACGAGCTGATATTTCATGCCTCTTCCTCCCGCGCTTTATAATTTTGCGCCGTGTTTTGCGCCTTACTTTGCGCCTTACTTTGCGCCGTATCGGAAGCGCCGCCCGTATATTTCCTGCCCGTATCCTTGAAGATATCTTCGCGCTCCGCAAAATATGCGCAGTCAAGCACGGAGAAGTCCTCTCCCGCCCTGCCGATTATCTGCAAGCCTATCGGCATGCCGTTGACGTCCGCGCCGCAGGGAATGGAAATCGCGGGCAGACCCGCTATGTTTACGGGCACTGTGCAGACGTCCGCCGCGTATGTCCCGACGGCGTTGTCCTCGGCATATCCGCGGGGGAACGCCGTCCCCGGGGCGGTGGGCGCGAAGAGCACATCGCACGCCGAAAACGCTTTCAAACTGCGCGCGAACCTCGTTGCGCACGAGGCACGCCTTTTTGTAATAGGCGTCGTAGTAACCCGAGGAGAGCACGTACGTGCCGAGCATTATGCGCTTTTTGACCTCCTCCCCGAAGCCCTGCGAGCGGGTCTTGATTATCATATCGTCCACGTCCGCGTAGTTTGGCGCGCGATAGCCGTATCGCACGCCGTCGTATCTGCCGAGGTTGGACGAAGCCTCCGCGCATGCGATTATATAGTACGCGGGAAGTGCGAGAGAGACGGAAGGAACGCTCACCTTTACTATCTGCGCGCCCGCTTCCTTATATTTTAATATCGCCTCTTTTACGGCTTCGACGACGCACTGTTCCGCGCCCGAGAAAAATTCTTCCGCAACGCCTATTTTCAGCCCCTTAATATCGCCTTTAAGCGGCGTTACGTCTTTTTGTGAGGGCAAGCTCGTCCTGTCTCGCAAGTCCGCGCCGCGTATCGCTTCATAGACGACTGCCGCGTCCGAGACCGATTGCGTCAGACAGCCTATCGCGTCGAGTGAAGAGCCGTTTAAAGCCCACCACTCCGCAAAAAGACGCAGGTTGGCGGACCGAGCCGCCCGTATCCGAGCCGAGCGCGTAGGGCGCGAGCCCCGCGCAGACCGCCGCCGCAGAGCCGCCCGAAGAGCCGCCCGTAACCTTGTTCTTATCGAGCGGGTTGACCGCCACGCCGTAGACGGAGCGTTCGCCCGTAGAGCCCATTGCGAATTCGTCCATGTTGGTCTTTCCGAGCAGCACGCCGCCGCGCGCTTTCAGCTTTTCCCAAGCGGTGGCGTCGTAAATGGGCTTGAAATCGCGCAAGATACGCGAACAGCAAGTTGTGGGAAGTCCCCTCGTGCAGATATTGTCCTTCAACGCGAACGGAATACCCGTAAGCGCGCCGCCCTTGCCTGCGCGTATGACCTTATCCGCCCTGTCGGCGCACTCCAAGGCGTATTCGAATGTGCAATGCACATATGCGTTGAGCGCGGGGTTATCCCTCTTTATCGCCTCGATATAGCTTTCTGTGAGGCGGACGGAAGTAATCTCCCCGCTCGAAAGGGCTGCGGAAAGGGGCGCGATAACGCTCTTCATCTTACCACCCTCCTCACTGCAAAATAGCCGTTTTCGCCCTTTGCGCCCGAGGTGATATCCCCGCTGTCCGCGCTTTCAACCACCTCGTCGGCGCGGAGAGATGAAAGCTCTTCGGCGCGGGCTGCCACCTCGCGTATGCTCTGCGCGTCGCCGCCCACGTACGCGTTGATGTCGTCCGCAAACGCTATGATTTCGTTGAATTCGCCCTCAAACGCGCTCAGTTGCTCCTGCGTAAATTCCAGCTTGGCGAGCTTTGCGAGGGTCTTTATCTCTTCTGTCGAAATTGCCATAACCTTTTCCTATCTTATTTTGATGTGTAATTCCCTGAGCTGCTCTTCCGTCGCCGCGGCGGGCGCGCCCGTCATTATGTCCTGCGCGGAAGCCGTCATCGGGAACGCGATGACTTCCCTTATGTTGGGTTCGTTTTTGAGCAGCATTATCATTCTGTCCACGCCCGGCGCCATTCCGGCGTGGGGCGGCGCGCCGTAGCCGAACGCCGTGTAAAGCGCGGAAAATTTCTCCTTTAACTCCTCCTCGCCGTAGCCCGCGATCGAAAACGCCTTTTTCATTATCTCGGGGTCGTGATTTCTGACCGCGCCCGAGGAGAGCTCCACGCCGTTGCACACTACGTCGAACTGATATGCGAGTATTTTAAGGGGGTCTTGCTCTTTTAGCGCCTGCATGCCGCCCTTGGGCATGGAGAACGGGTTGTGTTTGAACGTTATCCTGCCCGTTTCGGCGTCCTCTTCATACATGGGGAAGTCGTTCACGAAGCAGAATTTGTAGCAGTCCTTTTCTATAAGCGAGAGTCTTTCGCCGAGCTCCGCCCTTATCCTGCCCGCAAGATAGGGCGCTTTTTCGTACGAGTCGGCGATGAAGAATATCACGTCGCCTTCCGAAAGCGAGGCGAGAGATATGAGTTCGCCTTTTAGCTCCTGCGGAATGAATTTGTCTATCGGACCTTTGAAAGACTTATCGGGCATAACTTCGAGGTAGCCCAAGCCGCCCATGCCTATCGAAAGCGCAAAGGCGAGCAGCTTTTCGTGAAAGCTCTTGCTCATGTTCCCGCGCGCCTTTATGGCGCGCACGCACCTGCCCTTGAAGGGCGCAAACGTGCAGCGGGAGAAAAATTCAGATAAATCTATTATCCTAAGCGGGTTGCGAAGGTCAGGCTTATCCGTGCCGAATTCGAGCATCGCCTGCTCGTAGGAAATCACGGGGAAGGGCGCGGGGGAAATCTCGTATCCCTCGGGCGCGAACTTTGAAAACGTGGACGTCAACACCTCTTGCGCAACTGCAAACACGTCCTCTTGCGTGGCGAACGCCATTTCGAAGTCCAACTGATAAAATTCCCCGGGGGAACGGTCGGCGCGGGCGTCCTCGTCGCGGAAACAGGGCGCTATCTGATAGTATTTGTCTATCCCGCCCACCATTAAGAGCTGTTTGAACTGCTGCGGGGCTTGCGGCAGGGCGTAGAATTTGCCCTTGTACCTGCGCGAGGGTATTAAATAATCGCGCGCGCCCTCGGGAGAGCCCGAACAAAGTATCGGCGTCTGCACTTCCAGAAAGCCCAGCCTCTCCATTTCCGAGCGCAGATGGCTTATCACGCGGGAACGGAAAATCAAGTTATCCTTAACCTTTCTGTTGCGCATGTCGAGGTATCTGTATTTCAGCCGCACCTCTTCGCGCGTTTCCTTGGAAGTTATAATCTCGAACGGCAGCGCGGAGCGCACTTTGCCGAGGATATCCACCTCTTTGCAGTTGATTTCCACCGTGCCCGTCGGAATGGACGGGTTGTACGTCTCCTCATCGCGGAGTTCGACTTCGCCGCGCACGGATATGCAGTCCTCGCGGGAGAGTCCTTTCAAAAGCGAAGTATCGTGCATTACCACCTGAACGACCCCGTAGAAGTCACGCAAATCTATAAACGAAACGCCGCCGTGGTCGCGAATGTTTTCCACCCACCCAGCGAGCCGAACGCTTTCGCCTATCAAATCTTCGCCTATCTCTTCCGTCCTCTTTGTGCGATAAATTGTTGACATAACGCCTCCTTGCCCCGCGCACGGACATGAAAAAACGCCCGCCGCAAGAGAAACTTTTTAAAATTTTTTCTCTCGGGACGAACGTGATCCGCGGTGCCACCCAAGTTATCGAACAAATCAATCTCTCAGCGGGTTCTGACAAACCCTTGCCCTTTACGCAGGCTTACGTCAACGTCTACTTGCCTTTTCTTTCGGCTTTCGGGTTGCGGCTCAAAAGTGTTCTTCGCGGTCGTTCATTCTGCGTAGCTCTCACCTTGCCTACGCTCTCTGTGAGCGATAACGCCGTTACTTTTCTTCGTCTTTGCCTTTTTGATACGTGTGATTTTACACGGCTTTTATTTATTTATTAGCTCTATATTACTATGTTTATGCAGTATTGTCAACAGTTTTTACAAATTTTATGCGAAATTTTGTTTAAAATTATTTTTCGCTTGAATTTATCTGAGGGCGGAAATCTTGCAAAATAGAACGCGGCTTATACTGCGGCTTTATATCAAACGGCGCGGATTTGTGCGTCTTTCATATGGATTCTATGAATAAGCGGTTTGGCGGTTAGTCTAACCGCTTTTAATATGTCCCCAAGTGAGCATATTTTCTTTCCAAGGGAAAGCAGGACAAGAATTGTGGGCAAGTCTGCCCCAATCGATCAAAAGCGGGAAACCCGCCTTTTTATGCCATTCTCTATGAGGTTAAATTTTTCTCTCAATATCTTGCCAATTTGTGTTGGAAAGTATCTCTGCGTTATCGCCCACAAAAACCTTTTGGGCTTCCGTATCTCCCTGCAACTGCCAAAGCATCCAAGCAGTCATATAGCCGTCCGTTAAGGTGAGCATGTCTTCGTGTTCCGCGCCCGTAATTCTCGCGCGAATTTTTGTTACGTTATTGCTCATCGCGCTATAAATATCTTTAAGGGCTTCAAGCGGACATACGCCGCCGAACTCTTTGTAAATATCTTCAA
>CANREX010000040.1 GCA_947629735.1 uncultured Clostridia bacterium | reverse complement strand
TGCCCGTGCGCGGAAGGGGCGACGAGGCGCGCGTTGTGAAGATTTTGGAACGCGGGCGCAAAGTCATTGTGGGCATGTTTGAAAAGGACGGGCGCGCGGGATACGTCTTGCCCGATAAGCAAAGCTACGCGAGCGACGTTTTCATACCCCTCTCCCTTTGCGGCGGGGCGAAGCGCGGCGACAAGGTGGTCGCGGAGATCACTTCCTACCCCCGCGGAAAAATGGTGGGCGGGAAGATAACCAAGATTTTAGGCAGAGACGGAGATTTCGAAGCGGAAGAGGACGGCATTATCGAGGGATACGAGTTAAGGCGGGAATTTTCCGACGACGTGAAAGGGCAGGCTGCGGAGATGTCGCGCTTGCCGATAAATACAGACGGCAGGCGGGATCTGAGAAGCCTTTTCGTCATAACCATCGACGGCGAGGACACGCGGGACATGGACGACGCGATATCCATCGAAATGCGCGGCGACAACTACCTGCTCGGAGTGCATATCGCGGACGTGGCGCACTACGTGAAGTTCAAGAGCGCGCTCGACAACGAGGCGTACGCGCGGGGAACGAGCGTTTATTTCCCCGACAGGGTGCTCCCCATGCTTCCAACCGAGCTTTCCAACGGCGCGTGCAGCCTTAACGAGGGCGAGGACAGATACGCCCTCTCCTGCTTCATCACTTTCGACGGCGCGGGCAACAGGCTGAAAAGCGAGATATGTGAGAGCGTCATTAAAAGCCGCAAGCGGCTGACCTACGGCGAAGCCGACCGCATTATTGAAAGCGCGGGTAAAAAGGGCGAAAACTGCTTTGCGGGCGGCGAAAATGCGGGCGAAAAGGGCGAAACAAGCGGCAAACTTGAAGAAACGCTCAATTTAATGGCGAGACTTGCTACCATTTTGGAAGAAAAGCGCAAAAAGCAGGGAAGTCTGACGTTGGACGTCGCCGAAACCAAGATATATCTTGACGAAGAGGGCGAAATAGTCATTCCCGAGCACAAGAGCACTCCCTCCGCGCGGCTCATAGAGCAGTTTATGGTGGCGGCGAACGAGGAAGTCGCGACCTTTCTGGAAAAGCATAAAGCGCCCTGCCTCTTCCGCGTTCACGAAAAACCCGCGCCCGAAAAGGCGGAAAGATTTTTCTCCTTCCTTTCGGACCTCGGCATTGCCTATCGGGGCGACAAGGGCGACGTCACGCCGAAAGATTTCCAAAATATCTTGAAAAAAGTGGAAAATTTGCCCTGCGCACAGGTCGTGAACAAGGTCATGCTGCGCTCCATGCAAAAGGCGAGGTATTCCGAGAAAAACCTCGGGCACTTCGGGCTTGCCTCCCGCTGCTACTGCCATTTCACCTCACCCATTCGCCGCTATCCCGACCTGTTCGTGCACCGCGCGTTGAAGTGCGCTCTTGCGGGTGCGGACGAAAATTTAATGCGGCTGTACCGTGCGGGGGCGACGGAAACGGCGCGCGCGGCGAGCGACGCCGAGAGAAAAGCCGACTCCGCCGAACAGGACGTGGACAATCTGTACAAAGTCGTCTACATGTCGGACAGAATAGGCGAGGAATACGACGCGGTGATTTCGGGGGTGACGTCAAACGGCGTCTTTGCGGAACTTGCCAACGGCATAGAGGGAATTATCCGCATTGAAAACCTCCCCCGCGATTACTATGAATTTTTCGAGGACAAATATTTGCTCAAAGGCAAAAGGCATATTTATCGCATAGGCGACCCCATTAAGATAAAGGTCGTCGGGTGCGATTATTCGGACATGCGCGCGCAATTCGCCGTCGCAGGGAAATAAAAAATGAAACAGATAGCATACAACAAGTCCGCAACGTTCGAATACTTCATCGAGGAAAAATACGAGGCGGGAATAGCGCTCGAAGGCGCGGAGGTCAAATCGCTAAGGGCGGGAAATTGCAATTTGAAGGACAGTTTCTGCTTTATCCGCGGCGGGGAAGTCACCTTAAAGAACATGCACATTCCCGTCTACGACAAGAGCGGCTCTTTCAACTCGCGCGATTCCAAACGCGACAGAAAACTGCTTTTACACAAGCGGGAAATCGACAAAATCGTCGGAAAAATCAATGCGAAGGGCATGACGTTAGTCCCCATTTCCCTGTATTTTAAGGACAACCTCGTCAAGGTGGAAGTCGCGCTGTGCCGCGGCAAACAGACCTACGACAAAAAACAGTCCATAAAGAAGCGGGACGAAGAGCGGGATATTCAAAGACAACTGAAAGACTACAAAAAATAACTTGCTTTGCGCGGAAACTATGATTTTCAAGCGTTTTCAAAGCCGATTTTTTAACAGAACAAAGGCGATTTCACAATAAAAGCAAGCCGATTTTTTAAAATTGCTACATTTACGAGGTGAAGAAAATGAAAAACTACAAACCCGAAACACTGTGCGTTCAGGCTGGCTATAAGCCCAAGACGGGCGAAAGCCGTATTCCCCCCATCTGCCAATCCACGACGTTTTTCTACGGCGACACGCAGTCCATGGCGGACTGCTTCGACTTGAAAAACGACGGATATTTCTATTCGCGGCTCGCAAACCCCACCGTCGCGGCGTTCGAAGGCAAGGTTGCCGCACTCGAAGGCGGCGTCGCGGCGATAGGCTGCTCTTCGGGAATGAGCGCGACCGCCCTTTGCGCCTTTACGCTTGCGGGCGAGGGCGACAACGTCCTGTGTTCGCGCGCGGTGTACGGCGGAACGTTCAACCTCTTCGGCACGACTTTGCCCAAACTCGGCATAGAGTGCAGGTTTTTCGACCCCGACAGCAGCGCGGAAGAGATAGAAAAGCTCATTGACGGCAGGACAAAGCTGATTTTCACCGAGACGATAGCAAACCCCGCGATAGTCGTCCTCGACATAGAAAAGATTTCGGCTGTCGCGAAAAAGTACGGGGTTGTCCACGCCGTAGACAACACCCTCGCCACGCCCGTTCTTTGCAGACCCAAGGAGTTCGGCGCGAACATTATAATTCATTCCTCATCCAAGTATCTGGACGGGCATGCGGCGGCGCTCGGCGGCGTCATAGTGGACTGCGGCAACTTTACTTTCAAGGGCAACGAAAGATATTCCTCTTTCAACCTGCCCGACGAAAGTTATCACGGGCTGGTGTTTGCAGACCTCCCCGACGCTCAGTTTGCGACCAAGTGCCGCGCGCAGATGATGAGAGATTTAGGCGCGATGATGTCGCCGCAGAACGCGTTTTTGTCATATCTCGGCAGCGATACGCTCGCGCTGAGAATGGAAAGGCACAGCCAAAACGCGGAGCTCGTGGCAAAATTCCTCGCCGCGCACCCCGCGATAGAGAGCGTTTTGCACCCCTCACTCCCCCAAAACAAATATCACGCGTTGGCGCAAAAATATCTGCCCCGCGGTCAGGGCGGCATGCTCAGCTTTACGATTAAAGGTTCGGCGGCGGACTGCGCCCGATTTATGGAGAGCTTGCGCCTTATCACGCAGGAAACGCACGTGGCGGACGTGAGAAGCTGCGTACTTCACCCCGCTTCCACCACTCACAGGCAGCTTTCCGAGGACGACCTCAAAAAGGCGGGCGTGCCCCACAACCTCATAAGGCTTTCGGTCGGAATAGAAGCCGCCGAGGACATAATAGACGACCTCGACAGCGCGCTATCGCTTGCGTTCAAGAATTAAAATAAAGGCAAAATTGCGTTAAAAAGCGGATAAAACCGCGCGAAAATCGTTGATATAAGCGGGGCGAGACGGCGCAAAGCGCGTGGAAGTCCCGCAAAAAGCAAACCAAACCGCAAAAAGCGGAAATAAAGGCAAAAGGCGGAAAAGAAAATGCCTATCGTAATAGACAAGGAGCTACCCGCATATAAAATACTCACCGACGAGAGGATATTCGTCATGGACAGCGGCAGGGCGTTCACGCAGGACATACGCCCGATTGAAATCGCCGTCTTAAACCTTATGCCCACGAAAGAGAGAACGGAAACGCAGCTTATGCGGCTTTTATCCAACTCCCCTTTGCAGGTAAACGTGACGCTTTTGAGGACGTCATCCTACACCCCCGCGCACACGGGCAGGGAGCACCTGGAAAGATTTTACAAGAATTTTGCCGACGTCAAACGCAAAAAGTTCGACGGAATGATTATCACGGGCGCGCCCGTGGAGAATTTGAAGTTCGAGGACGTCGCCTATTGGAATGAGCTGAAAGAAATTCTGGATTGGACGGAGAGCAACGTGACTTCCACGCTGTTCATCTGTTGGGGCGCGCTCGCCGCGCTGTATCACTTTTACGGCGTTGACAAGCGGCAGCTTAAAAAGAAGTGCTTCGGCGTGTTCGCGCACAAGCGCGTCCGCGGCGGGGAGACGGACCCGCTGATGAGGGGCATTTCCGACGAATTCCACATGCCCCACTCCCGCCACAGCGCAGTAAGCGCGGGGGATATCAAAAGGGTAAAACAGCTGCAACTTCTCGCTTACTCCAAGGAGGCGGGCGCGGGGATAATAAAGAGCTTAGACGGCAGAAAGGTGTTCGTGACGGGGCACATGGAATACGACAGGGAAGAGCTGAAAAAGGAATACGAGCGGGATATACAAAAGGGGCTGGACATCGACCCGCCCGCCCACTATTTTTCGGGTAAGGACAAGCAGACGATAAATATGAAGTGGACTTCCACCGCCAATCTCTTCTATATGAATTGGCTCAATTATTACGTCTATCAGGTCACCCCGTACAATCTGGTTTGAGGAAAAATCGAAAAGCCGCCGCGCGCTTTCAAGCGCGCGGCGGCTTTTCGATTTTGCTTATTAAAACCTTTTAATCGGCGCAACTTGTCGCGCCACGGAAAACGGCAGCCCTTATCTTCGGGGCTGCCGCGTTTTTTATCGTTTTATCAGGAAAGACGGCGGAAATAATCGGCGGTGTAAGTCATAGAAGATACGCCTTCCTCGCCGTCGCGCATATACGTAAACGTTACCTTGTCTTTGGGGCGGACGCATATGAGCACGTCGTCTAAATTGTGCTTGCACAAAATGTCTGCACCGTCAATCTTTACTCCGTCTCTTTCGACGCTCACCTTCGTGAGGACGTCTCCCGCTTTCAGTCCGACTGCCTTGCTCGTCGCGACGACGGTGACGATTTCCTTTATGCGGGCGTTGCCGTCGTTGTCCAGCCCCGCCGAGTAGCTGTCCGTTACGTCGTAGGAAAAGCCCGTATTTACCGAGTCTATCCCCATTGTGCCGTCCGCGTCCTCTATCAGCCTGTTTACCACCCTCTTTGTGGTGGAAGCGCACAGCGCATAACCCATGTTATCCACCTCGTCGGATATGGTCTTTGCGTTGACTATGCCGACGAGCTTGCCCTCTTTATTGTAAAGTCCGCCGCCCGAATTGCCGCCGTTTATCGCCGCATCTGTGCGCATAACGCGGAAGGTGTGCATTTCGGGAGAGGTATCCGAGCCCAAATTTACGGTGATGTTCTCGCTCGACTTGGAGATATATCCGACCGAAGCCGCTATATCTTCGCCGTCGGCGTTGCCCACGGTATACACAATATCGCCGACGTCGCTCTCCTCGCTCTCGTCCCAGACGGCGGGAATAGCTTTGCTCCTTTTGACTTCCTCGCTACCGCTCACGTGCAAAACCGCAATGTCGTAATTCTTGCTCGCGCCGACGATTTCCGCGTTGACGTAACCAGAATTAGGGTAGTCAGTGCCGAAAAGCCACAGGCGGATATCCTTGGCGAAGCCGTTGGAGGACGTCAATTCCGCGCCGTGATAGATGTTGGCGTCGGCGGAATAAACGACGTGACAGTTTGTGACGACCGTCATATCGCCCGCTTCCCTGTCTACGTCGATTATCACGCCCGAGCCGTAGTAAGACACGGTGTTGTAGACCGCGCCGTAGCGCGAAGAGCCCGCGTATTCGTTGAACGACGTTATTATCGCGACGGCGGAAAGAAGGGAACGGTTTACGCTCGCTTTGAGTATTGCGCCCGTATCGAGCTCGCTCGCCTCATAGCTCAGATATTCGTGCAGGAATTCTTCGAACGTGAGCGACGGGTTGTTGGTCTGCACTATCGTCTCCTGCCATATATCGTAAATGTTAGCGTCTTTGCCGTCTGCGCCGTCGCGCCCGTTGACTGCGGAACAGCCCGCCGCCGAAAATGCGGCAAGCGATGCGGCGAAAAATATCGCGAGCGCGGCAAAAAACTTCTTCTTCATCTATTATACCTCTTTGACAAAACTCCCGCTTTGGCAAATTCTGCGCGGGAAATTATGTATTTAAGCGCCGCAATTACAATTCGACGCCGTTTTTTATAAGCAGTGCGCGGGCGGTTTCCACGCTGTCCACGCCCGTCGCGTTCTTGACGGGGGCGAATTCCCTCTCCCTTTCCACCTCGAACGCGAGGCAGTTGCCCATGAGCTTGACGAGGTCCACCGCAAGCAACTCGAACTTGTACGCGTTGGGTTTATCGGGGATAAAGCGCGCGCCGTCCTTTATGCACTCCACCTTTTTGCGCGCAATGTGATAAGGAAGCGAGGCGTTGCCGATTTCTTCGAGCTTTTTAACCGAGAAAAGGTAGTTTAAAATGACGCCCGCGTCGAATATCAGCTTGCCCTTTTCATCGCGGGCGTAACGCTGTTCGTCTTTGAGCTCGGTATACTCTATCACGGTGGGCGCGCCGTCCTCTTTGCACAGCACGCCGACGTTTTCTTCCGGGCAGCTCTTTGCTACGACCTTGCTCGAACAATTCACGCCCGCAAGTATCGTCGCGCCCAAAAACACGGGGTCGCATATCCTTTGCAGGACGTTGTCCACGCCGTAGACGTTAAGCCACTCTATGCCCTCTTTTGAAATTATTTCGCCCGAGGAACTCTTCATGAGCGAGACGTACCACCCGCCGTTGCCGTTGGGCACGAGGGCGGGAAGGTGCTTTTCGCTGAGCAGCACTTTGCCGTCGAAATCGCAAGCTGGGGTGAGGTCCTGCACAAAGAAATGTATCTTGCTCTTATCGTAGCCGAAATACCCTTTTTCCGCGAAAAACTCGCGCGTGCAGGCGTCGTTTATCGTGCTCGTCATTATGAAAAGGTGGAAATTGTATCCCGCTTTTGACGCGACCTGTTTTATGTTTTCCATCTGGCAGGCGAAAATGGACAAATCGCGGTCTATGCCTATTTTATACATGCCCTTGGGTCCCGAAAAGCCCAGCCGCGAGCCCTGCCCGCCCGCAAGAAGCACCGCCGCCGCCTTGCCCGATTTTATCGCGCTCAGCCCGACTTCTTCGTATTTTTGTCTGTTTTTAGCTATCTCTTCCGCGCCCAGCGCGTCGGCGGGTGTGAGATTGCCTACTTTGCGCTCCCCCTCGCGCCCTATGCTTTCGAGCGGGGAAAAATCGAGCTTTTCAATCTCGCCGAGCAAAATCTCCCTCTTGTCCTGCGGAAGCTCATCGTAATATCTTAGCAAATGTTCCTGTTTATACTCTTTAAGTCTGCAAAGCGCGGAGGCATAATCCATCTTTTTCTCCCGTGGGCGCGTGCGCCCATGTAATAATTTTTGACGGAATAATTATATATTATAATCGCAAATATGTCAACAACGCGCTATTGACAATTATTTTAATTGATATTATAATATAGTTAAGTGATAATTTTATGAGGAGGTCGTGAATGTATTGTTACGAATGTGGCGAAAAACTCGCCCTTGTCCTTCACAACCAGGAAGGGCTTGTGCCGTTTTGTAAAAATTGCAACGAATACCGTTTCCCCCAATTCGCGACCGCGGTGACGATAGCGGCGACGAACAGAGCCAAGGATAAGATTCTGCTCGCCAGGCACAAAGGTCAGCAGGATTTCATACTGTTCGCGGGATACGTGAAGAAGGGCGAGACGGCGGAAAAGACCGTCACGCGGGAATTCAAGGAAGAGACCAAGCTGAACGTCGTCAAGTACAAATACATGTCCAGCCGCTACAACGCGGTCAAAAATCTGCTTCTTTTGAACTTCTTGATTATTGCGGAGAACGGAGACGTCCAACCCGACTACAACGAGATTGAAGAGGTCAGATGGTTTACTTTCGACGAAGCGCTTGAAATCATCAGAAAGGATTCCGACGCGGAGGCGTTTTTGAAAGCCGCGGTTGCGGAACTCAAAAAGGGTCAATAAAGGATAAAATTCAGCGGCGCGTCCATTTGCGCCGCGCAAGGAGAAATAACAATGAATTTACTTTTAAGCACAGGAGCGATCGTAGGAATCGCAGTAGGCGCGGCAGTTGCCCTCATCGTAGTTATTTTGCTATGCTGGGGCATCGGCGCGAGGAACGGCTTTGTCAAGATGAGAAACGCCAACGAAGAGGCGTTCGCCACTATCGACGTCTACCTCAAAAAGAGATACGACCTCATTCCCAACCTTGTTGAAACGGTAAAGGGCTACGCTAAGCACGAGAGCGAGACGCTGCAAAACGTCATCGCCGCGCGCAACAACGCCGCTTCCGCCAACACCACTGCGGAAAAGATCGAAGCGGACGCAAACCTCACCAACGCCATACGTTCGTTCAATATCGTAGCGGAACGCTATCCCGAACTCAAAGCGAACGCGAACTTCCTCGACCTTTCCGCGCAGCTCAAAAATATTGAGACGCAGCTCGCCGAGCAGAGGCGCTACTACAACGCTTTGGTCAAGAAATTCAACACCGAAAAGGACTTGTTCCCCAAGTCCATCATAGCCGGTATGATGCACCTGGAAAAAGCCCCCTATTTCGCTCTCGACAGCGACGAGGAAAGGCAAAACGTAAAAGTACAGTTCTGATCTGTCTTGTATACGGGGCGGCGTTTTCGCCGCCCCTTTGTCTGTGTGAGGAAAAAATGAAACTTTACAAGAAATTTGCGCTCGCCGCGGCTCTCTGCGCCGTCTTTGCGCCCGCAGCTTTAATTGCGCCCCACGCCTTTCCGATAGACTTTTCAAGCGACGGCGGAAACGGAGAAACTGCGCAATACGCGGCGTTTTACGGAAAAGCGGACAGCGCCGGAAAGGTAGCGGAAATAGGGCTTGCCGGCGAAACGGAAACGCAAGCCGCAGCGGGCGAAATAGCCGCAGCGCAAGCCGAAAATTATGAAAAAACCGCCGAAATTTACGAGGCGGGCGGCGAATTGTACTCGGCGTCCGAAAGCGACCCCTACTACTCCCCCACCCGCTTTGAATTTTTAAGTTACAGCGTCAGCTACGACGTTGAAAGCGACAGGACGATGGATGTCACCCTCGACGTGACGGCGCACTACCTCGGGACGTCGAGCACGGGGTTCATATACGACATACCCGTCAACGGCGGCGACAGGGTGCGCAATTTAAAGGCGTATAAGTTGGACGGCGGCGAGGAGGACTTCCTCGAATACTCGATAGAGCGCGACGACGAAAACTTTATAAGCGTCTATATGGACGACTACCGCATTAAATACGGCGAAACGCACTCCTACCGCATAAAGTACGAATACGCGATAACCAAGCCGACCGACAAAAACCATCTCTATCTGAACGCGATAGGGTTCGGCTCTGCCGCGCCGATATACGACATTATGATAAGTTTTACCCTTCCCGACGGGTTGGAAGACGTCTCATGCTATGTGGGGAAAAAGGGCGAGGACTCGACCTGCGACTACTTTATCCGCACGGGCAACACGGTGACCATGGCGCTGCTTACGCTCGGCGAATACCGCGGCGTGACGTTTGATTTTGCGTTCGAAGAGGGCGCGCTCACGGTAAGGACGGACATGACTCCCTATTGGATAATAATAGGCGCGTGCGGGCTGTTGGTGCTGATTTTGGCGCTGAAACTGCTGATATTCAACAAAAATGACATCACCCCCGTCCCCTGCTTCTCCGTTCCCGCAAATCTGCCGAACGCCGAGGGCGGAACGACGGCGTATTCCGACGACCCAACCGCGGAGCTCGACCCGCTAATGATGGGCAAGCTCATCGATAACAAGGTAGACAAGAGCGACGTCACATCCCTTCTGTATTATTGGGCGGCGAAGGGATATATCAAGATAAACATGCAAAACGAGGACGACATTGTGCTGATAAGAATTTGCCAGCGCATACCCGAGGATTCGCCCGACTATCAGAAAACTATGTATTACGGGCTGTTCGCGGACAAGACGCTCGTGCACCTGAACGACCTGAAAGAGACGTTCTACCCCACCGTCGAGAGGGTGACGAAACAGGTCAACGCGGAGAGCGACAGCTGCTACGACGGAAAGAGCATGGCGGCGGCGATATTCTTCGCGCTGCTCGGCGGGCTCGTTATGGGACTTCCGCCCATTTTAATTGCGATGTTCATGATAAATATACACCTGCTCGTGATTGCGCCCATGTTCGTGGTTATCCCCGTTTTCGCGGTGTTCGCGCTCACGCAGTCGGTTAAATACAGGACATTGAAATACTCGCGGAAAAAGATGTTTTTGCTGTACGCTGGCGTCGCGCTGCTGTGCGCGCTGTTCAGCGGACTGTACATACTGATAGTGCCTTCATACGTGATTGAAATTCTGCCCGCGTTCCTGCTCGCCGCGGTAGGCTTTGCAGTCGTGATGACGTCCGTCACGCTTATCTGCCGCACAAAGGAATACAGCGCAAAGCTCGACAGAATCGTGGGATTCAAACAGTTTATCGAGACGGTTGAAAAGGATAAGCTGGAAATGATGCTCGAAGGCAACCCCGAATTTTACTACAACGTTTTGCCCTACGCAAACGTCTTGGGCGTTTCCGACATCTGGGAGAAGAAGTTCGAAGGGCTCACCCTTGCGCCTCCCGCCTGGGCGGTAGGCAACTTCACCGCGGGCGACGTGCTGGATATAATGATTCTGAACTCGCTTATGCGTAACCTGAATATGCGCATGCTGACGACGTTTGTCTCCCGCCCCTCTTCCGGCTCTATGAGCGGGAATTTCGGAAGTTTCGGAGGCTTCGGCGGAGGCGGTCACGGAGGCGGCGGCTTCCGCGGGAAATGATTTAAAAGCGTTTTTGCGGAAAATGATTGCGATTTGCGGAAAATGATTTTTTGTGACTTAGCGAAATTTTTCCACAAACCGTCTCGGGCTAACGCCCTCGGACAGAGGTGACAGTTTTTCGTCATTCTGAGCGGAGAGAGGCTGAAAGCCGAACGCAGTCGAAGAATCCGAAAGTAACAAGTGAAAAAGCCTTTTCACCGCAACCCCCTACCACCACCATGGGATTCTTCGGCGCAATCGAACGCTGCGCGTTCTCATTTGCTCAGAATGACAACACCTTAATTAACCGCATACACTATATCTCCCCACTTCCATAGATAGGGAAGTGGGGAGAACACAAGAGGGACGAGCGAGGCGTTTC
>CANREX010000039.1 GCA_947629735.1 uncultured Clostridia bacterium | reverse complement strand
GCTGCAACTTATTGAGAGCAACGGCGTGAATATCCTCGACGACGGGTATAATTCCAACGTGGTGGGGGCGCGCGCCGCGCTCGACGTGCTGCGCACGATGAGCGGCAAAAAGATAGTCGTCACCCCCGGGCTCGTGGAGCTGGGAATTTTGGAAGAAGAGGAAAACAAGGCGTTGGGCGGATGCCTCGTCGGTTTGGACTACGTGATTTTAGTGGGGGAAACCCTCGTGACGGCGGTGAAAAACGGGTATGTGGAGAGCGGCGGAGACATCGGGAAAATCTGCATCGTTCCCACTCTCGCCGCGGCGCAGGATAAGCTGAAAGAGGTTTTGACCAAGGGCGACAGCGTGCTGTTTTTGAACGACTTGCCCGACATTTATATCTGAAATTTAATGAAAAAGGGCGGCGCGCTGTAACAATACGGCGCGCCGCCCGCGTAATATGAAGGGTACACTCCCGATAAAGCGGCGACGCCGCAGATGAAAATTCTTTCGGGGGTGTTTTATTATGCTCGCATCATACGACGTGGCTGTGGTTTTCGGCGGAGTTTCAAACGAACACGAGGTTTCGGTTATAACGGGCACGATGACTTGCAACGTGCTCAAAAAGGCGGGCAAGAGCGTTCTGCCTATTTACATAACGCGCGCGGGCGAAATGCTCGCGGGCGACGGGCTGTGCGAAATTTCCGCCTACGCCAAGGGCGCGCCGTCGGATTTTTTGTCGGCGTGCGTCAAACGCGGCGGGGTGGCGTTCTTCAACGCCAAGGGCAAGTATAAGGGCGGCGCGGCTGTCGGCTGCGCGCTGAATTGCTGTCACGGCGGAGTGGGCGAAGGCGGCGCGGTGGCGGGGCTGTTCGCGTTAAACGATATCCCCTTTGCCTCGGCGGGGCTGTTCGAGAGCGCGGCGTTTATAGATAAATACTACACCAAACTCGTGCTGCAAAGTTTGGGCGTGAAAGTCGCAAAATACGCTTATTCGCGGGATATTACGGGGGCAATCGCCTGCGCGCGGGAGCTGAAATACCCCGTTATCGTCAAGCCGTGTAAGTTGGGTTCGTCTATCGGGATAGAAAAAGCCGAGAGCGAAAAGGAGCTGTACGCCGCCCTCGAAACGGCGTTTTCCCTCGACGACGGGGTGATAATCGAGGAGTTCTTGTCGCCCCGCCGAGAGTTCAACTGTGCCGCTTATTTTTACGGCGGCGAAGTGGTTGTCTCCCGCGTGGAAGAGGTGTTCACAAGCGGGGCTCTTCTCTCCTACGACGACAAATATTCGGGCGGCGGCAGGAGGGTTTTCCCCGCAGAGATTACTGACGAACAGTCGGATTTTATCCGCGGCACGACGGAGCGCGTATACCGCGCGCTGAACATGCGGGGCGCGGTGCGCTTCGACTACATCATGCGTGGCGACGAAATTTTCGTCAGCGAGATAAACACCGTGCCCGGCTCGCTCTCCCAATACCTGCTTTCGGAAAGTTTTGCGTCCTTCGGGAACGTTCTGCTCTCGCTTATCAAGCAGGCGCATGTCGATTTCAACGCGCAAAAGGGCAAATTGAAGGTCAGGACGGGTATTCTCGACAACATTCCCTCAAACGCTTGCAAATTGAAGTGATTATAGTGTAAAATGCAGACAAAGGAAAAACGGAGATAACAGCTGTGGCAAGGATAAAGATGACAACTCCCCTCGTCGAGATGGACGGCGACGAGATGACCCGCGTGCTTTGGCGGTGGATAAAGCAAATTTTAATAGAGCCGTACGTGGACCTCAAAACGGAATACTACGACTTGGGTCTGCCCGAGAGGGATAAAACGGACGACAACGTGACCGTCGAGAGTGCGCTCGCAACCAAGCGGTTGGGGGTAGCAGTCAAGTGCGCCACGATAACGCCCAACGCGCAGCGCGTGGAAGAATACAAGCTCAAACGCATGTGGAAGAGCCCCAACGGCACGATAAGGAAGATTTTGGACGGGACGGTGTTCCGCGCCCCGATAATTGCAGACGGGATAACCCCCTACGTCCCCGGCTGGAAGAAGCCGATAGTGCTCGCCCGCCACGCCTACGGCGACATATATAACAACGTGGAAAGCAAAGTGGGCGCGGGTTCAAGCGCGTATCTGGTGGTGTGCGACGGGCAAGGGAAAGAACTTTCCCGACAGCTTATACACTCCTTTGACGGCGACGGGATAGTGCAGGGCGTGCACAACACGGACGCCTCCGTTGCCTCGTTCGCGCGCAGCTGTTTTTCCTACGCGTTGGAGAGCGGGCTGCCCGTCATGCTGGGCGCAAAGGACACGATCTCCAAAACTTACGACCATAGATTCAAGGACATCTTCGCGGACGTCTACGCAGCCGAATTCGCCGAAAAATTCAATGAGGCGGGGCTGCAATATACGTACACGCTGATAGACGACGCGGTCGCGCGCATAATGCGCGGAGAGGGCGGCGTGCTCTGGGCGTGCAAGAACTACGACGGCGACGTGATGAGCGACATGGTCGCGACGGCTTACGGCTCGCTCGGAATGATGAGTTCCGTGCTCGTCGCCCCCGACAAAAAGTACGAGTATGAGGCGGCGCACGGCACGGTTACGCGGCACTACTATAAGTGGCAGAAGGGCGAGGAGACGTCAACCAACCCCGTCGCGACAATATGGGCGTGGACGGGCGCGCTGGCAAAGAGGGGGGAGCTGGACGATATACCCGAACTCACCGCGTTTGCAAAGCGGCTCGAAAGGGCGACGATCGCGACGATCGAGGAGGGGTTTATGACGGGCGATTTGATTCCCCTCTTCAAAAAAGAGGGCGTAACTCCACACAAGTGCGAGAGCAGGGAATTTTTATATAAAATCGCCGAAAAATTGCAATAGACCCCCTAATATGCCCCGTTCAATGCGGGAAACGGGCGAATAAAGCTATGCGGCGGAGCGCAAAAATTGCGCTCCGCCGCACTGCGTTTTATAGCCTTTTTTATGTCTGATTATTTTTCGATGGGGTTTTCTTCGGCGTCTTTGTTAGGGTTTTGTCCTGTGCTTTCGGTCGGATTTTCTTCGGCGCTTTCGTTGGGGTTTTGCTCTGCGTTTTCCGCCTCGCTTTGGGTTTCGTCCTCGGCTTTGGAGACGTCAATTTTGCGCTTTAACGAGGGCAGAAGCCGCGCCCGAAGCAGTTGTTCTTTAAGTCTGCACGCATAGCAAATAATTATCGCCACGGCGATTCCTATGACTTCCTGCAAGACGTTTGCGGGCATCTTCAACAGCGCGACGGCGGCGGGCTTCGCTTCCCACGTTATGCGCTTTACAAAGTAGCCGAAGATGACTATCAACGCGGGCAGGACGGAGGATATCGCGGCGATTATTCCCTCTCTTAAATTGCCTGCGCCTTTGCCGAACGCCTTTTTGAGCAGCATGAATATCAACGACGCGCTCAGCCCCTGCAAGCCGTGAATGATAAGCGAGGGTATCGCGTTGTACGCCGTCCCGTTTATGCCGAAAAGGTCGAAAAAGGACGAGCCTATCCCGCCGACGATCGTCGCGCCCAAAGGGTCGAGCAGGTACGCCGCCGTAAAAATGGCGAAGTCGCACCAATAAATCTTCCCCGTCAGTATCGGTATGCCCGGTATGTAGCCCAAAACCACGACGAGAGCCGTCAGCATCGCCACGCAGGATATCCACTTTGCCGAAACGTATATTTTTTCTTTGGTTTTTTGATTGCCGCCCATAAAATTTGCTTCAATCTCCTTGAATTGCCTTGAAAAACGCCTTTGTGCCGCGATTTCGTTGACTATTATAAACATATTTGATATTATTAAAATATCCAAAACGATATAAATTTATAATACCAGAAGGAAATTTCGGGGGCATGCTGACATACACGCTTGCAGAAAAGAACAAGTACTACGATTTATACAGACATATCCGCGATGACATCCTCGGCGGCGCGCTGCGTTGCGGCGAAAAACTGCCGGGGAAGCGCACCCTCGCCAAAAACCTCGGCGTCAGCGTGATAACCGTGCAGAACGCCTATGAACAGCTCCTCGCGGAAGGCTACGTCACCTCGTGCGAGAGGAAGGGCTATTTCGTCACCGACGCGGTGGTGGGCGGTCGGGCGGACGGCGCGCAAGGCGGCGAACAATACGGCGGGCAAAAGGGTGAATGATACGGCGCGCAAAAGGGCGCGCGGGGCGGCAAGGACTGTTCGCTCAACCTCGTTTCTGGCGCGCCGCCCGCGAAGCTGTTCCCCTTTTCGGTCTGGGCGAAGCTCATGCGGGCGACGCTTTCGATGGAGGGCGAGCACCTTCTCGAACGCGTTCCGTGCGATGGCGACGGGCAGCTCAAACGGGCGGTTGCGGCGTATCTGTACCGCTCGCGCGGGGTAAAGGTCGATCCTGCCTGTATAGTCGTGGGCGCGGGCGCGGAATATCTTTACGGCGTAATCGTTCAGCTTCTCGGCAGGGACAGGGCGTACGCCGTGGAAAACCCGGGCTACGGCGCGATTTCACACACATACGCGCTCAACGGCGCGAAATGCGTTTATATCCCCGTGGGCGAGAGCGGGGCGGACTGTGAAGAGGTGGAAAAGACGAACGCCTGCGCGCTGCACGTCTCGCCCTCTCACCAATTCCCGACGGGCGCGATAATGCCCGCGGCGAACAGGGCGCGGCTCATAAAGTGGGCGGAGGAGAACGATTCCTATATTATAGAGGACGACTACGACAGCGAGTTCAGGTTATACGGCAAACCGCTGCAAGCCATGGCGGACATGAACCGCGACAGGGTAATCTATATCAACACCTTTTCCAAAACGCTCGCCCCGTCCATGAGAATGGGCTATATGGTGTTGCCGCCCGCGCTCTATAAAAAGTTTATGGCGACGTACGGCGGCTCTGCAAACGTCGTTCCGCTGTTCGAGCAAAAGACGCTCGCCGAAGCCCTCGACGGCGGGTACTTCGAGCGGCACGTCAACAGGCTCAAAAATTACTATCGCGGCGTGCGGGAAAAACTGCTTGCCGCGGCGAACGCCTTTCCGCGGGTCGAAAAAGTTATAGAGACGGGCGGAGGGCTGCATTTCACGCTCGCGCTCGGCGGGTTCTCGTCCGACGGGGAAATAAAGGAAGCCGCCTTGGCGCGGGGGATTTATTTGAAGTGCCTTTCGGACTATCTGCTGCGCCCCATGCAAGGCTATGGCGGGATTGCCGTTATCGACTACTCGGGCGTGGACGCGGACAGGCTTGAAAGTCTAATAAAAATGGGTTAAATCGGGCATATATGGGGGTCTATTGCGGTGAAAAGGCAATTTAAACTCAATTTCGAGCTCATTCCCGACAGCTGTTGGTTCTCCAATTTAAGGAGCGCGCTGCCTGCCGGTGCGTGGGATATAATAAGAAAAAAGGCGTACGCGCGCGCGGGCGGGAAGTGCATGATCTGCGGCGAGAAAACCGCCCGTCTCGAAGCTCACGAGAGGTGGGAATTCGACGACGAACGGGGAGTGCAGAAGCTCGTTGACGTCATCGCCGTCTGCCGCCCCTGCCACGAGGTGATACATATCGGCAGAACCGCGCTCATGGGCAGGGAGAGGGAAGCGGCGGAGCGCTTCATGGCTGTCAACGGCTGCACCTATTCCGAGTTCCGCGCCGCGCTGGGCGAGGCGAACGAAAAGCACCGCGAACGCTCGGCTAAGGAGTGGTTGTTGGACGTCTCCGAGCTCGATAAGTTCATGTAATATAAGAAAGTCCGAAAAGCCGAAAGCGCGCCCGCGCGACCACAAATTTGTGGTCGCGCGGGCGCGCTTTCGCCCCTTTTGCCGCTACTTTTCTTGAAAAATCGGCTTTTTTGTGGTTTGTGGCATTTTTTGTCCAAGATATAGATATTTTCCGAAAAATTTCACAACATATTGTGTGCGAACGCTTGACTTTGGAATTTTGCGCGCATATAATAAAATGCGTTGCGACTTAAAAAAACGGGTTTGCCTCCCGCGCTTGCCTTTTTCGGGCGAGAACGAAAAAAAGTACAACATATTGTGTTTTACCTATTGACAAGCAACAAGATGTGTGTTATATTAAAGGTGTTCCGCAATTTTGCGGCATCTTACATAAGATTTTTCGAGGAAGTGGAAAATGAAAGTTATCAAGAGAGACGGCACTACCGTTGATTTCGACAGAAGTAAAATCGTAAAGGCAATAGAAAAAGCGAACGTCGCAGTCAAGGAAAGCGACAGAATAACGTCTGCGCAGATAGAAAGTATCGTAGATGAAATCTCGGATAGCCACAAGAACAGGCTTCTCGTCGAAGATATTCAGGATATGGTAGAGGAAAAGCTGATGGAGCTTCAAAAGTTCGAGCTCATGAAGGCTTATATACTCTATCGCTATGAGCGCGCGCTCGTCAGAAAGGCGAACACCACGGACGAGAGCATACTTTCGCTTATCCGCAACGCCAACAAGGACGTAATGGAGGAAAATTCCAACAAGAACGCCCGCACGGCTTCCACCCAGCGCGACCTCATCGCGGGCGAAGTCTCGAAGGACCTCACCAAGAGGATACTTTTGCCCGAATATATCTCCAAGGCGCATGAAGAGGGCGCGATACACTTCCACGACGCGGACTATTTCCTCCAACCCATCTTTAACTGCTGCCTCGTAAATATCAAGGACATGCTCGAAAACGGGACTGTAATGAACGGCAAGATGATAGAAAGCCCCAAGTCATTCCAGGTTGCCTGCACGATAGTTACGCAGATAATCGCTTCCGTCGCATCGTCGCAGTACGGCGGGCAAACAATCTCGCTCGCGCATTTAGCGCCGTTCGTTGAAGTTAGCCGGCAGACGGTAAACGTGGCGCACCTCGGCAAATATCTGCGCCGCACCAAGGAAAAGTATATGCATCAGTGCGACGAGGAGTTCGGCGATTCGCTCTCGGTAGAAGCCAAGGATAAAATAGTGCATATGCGCCTCATGGACGAACTCAAAGCGGGCGTCCAGACCATACAATATCAGATAAACACGTTGATGACAACCAACGGACAGTCTCCTTTCGTTACGCTCTTTTTGTACCTCGACGAAAAGGACGAGTATATCGAAGAGAACGCGATGATAATCGAGGAGATATTAAAGCAGCGCTATCAGGGCATAAAGAACGAGGTGGGCGTATACGTCACCCCCGCGTTCCCCAAGCTCATATACGTTCTCGACGAGAACAACTGCCTCAAAGGCGGCAAGTACGATTACCTCACCAAACTTGCGGTAAAGTGCTCCTCAAAGCGCCTCTATCCCGACTACATTTCGGCGAAGAAGATGCGCGAAAATTACGAGGGCAACGTGTTCTCGCCGATGGGCTGCCGCTCCTTCCTTTCCCCGTGGAAAGACGAGAACGGCGAATATAAGTTCGAGGGCAGATTCAACCAGGGCGTCGTCTCCATAAACCTTCCCCAATGCGGAATTCTCGCAAAGGGCGACGAGAAGAAGTTCTGGGAAATTTTGGAGGACAGGTTGCAGCTTTGCTACGACGCGCTCATGTGCCGCCACAACGCGCTTATGGGAACGCTTTCGGACGTCTCCCCCGTGCATTGGCAGTACGGCGCTATCGCAAGGCTGGGCAAGGGCGAGAAGATAGATAAGTACCTGATGGACGGCTATTCCACGATATCTCTGGGATATATAGGGCTCTATGAGGTGACGAAGCTCGTCAAGGGCGTGTCTCACACCACTCCCGAAGGTCAGGAATTTGCCGTAAAGGTCATGAAAACCTTGCGCGAGCACTGCGAGAAGTGGAAGAAGGAGACGGGCTTGGGATTCGGTCTTTACGGCACTCCCGCGGAGTCGCTGTGCTATCGCTTCGCCCGCATAGACAAGGAGAGGTTCGGCACTATCGAGGATGTCACCGACAAGGGCTACTACACCAACAGCTACCACGTGGACGTGCGCGAGAAGATAGACGCGTTCTCCAAGTTCCAATTCGAGAGTCAATTCCAGAAGATTTCCTCGGGCGGCGCTATCTCGTATGTGGAGATCCCCAACATGCGCAACAACCTGCCCGCGCTCGAAGCGGTCGTTAAATACATCTACGACAATATCCAATACGCGGAATTCAACACCAAGTCGGACTACTGCCACGTCTGCGGCTTCGACGGCGAGATAATAATCAACGACGACAACGAATGGGAGTGCCCCGTCTGCCACAACAAGGACCAGCGCAAGATGAACGTCACGCGCCGTACGTGCGGCTACCTCGGCGAGAATTTCTGGAACGTCGGCAAGACAAAGGAAATAAAGGCGAGAGTGCTTCACTTATAAAAAATCAGTTATGCCGCTTTGCTTCTCTACCCTTTGCAAGGCGGCATAATTTTTACCGAAGAAAGGCGAAAATTATCGGATAAAGGCGAGAGCTGCCGATAAAAAGCGGAAGCAATTGAGATGCTGCCGAGATAAGGCGGAAAGTCAGCGGATAAAGGCGGAAATTATGAATTATGCGACTATAAAATGGTATGATATATCCAACGGTCCGGGGGTGCGCACGTCGCTGTACGTGAGCGGCTGCCGCAACCACTGCAAGGGCTGTTTCAATCCCGAGACGTGGGATTTTTCCTACGGCAAACCCTTCACGAAAGAGGTCGAGGACGAGATAATAAAATCGCTCGAACCCGACTATATATTCGGGTTTACCCTCTTGGGGGGCGACCCGTTCGAGCCCGAGAACGCAAAGGTGCTCGCGCCGTTCATGAAGAGGCTGCGCGCGGCGTATCCGAACAAGTCGTTCTGGTGCTTCACGGGTTATAATTTCGAAAGCGATTTGCTCACGGGCAAGCAGGGGGATTTCGAAGACGTCATGGACATTCTGAACACCCTCGACGTGCTCGTGGACGGCAGATTCGAAGAGCCGCTCAAAGACCTGAACTTGAAATTTAAGGGCTCGTCAAACCAGCGCACGATTTTGGTCAAGCAGTCGCTTGAAAAGGACGAAGTGGTGCTCTGGGACGAAGTCTCGGTGGTGTGAAAGGGGGAGTTATGATAAACACAGCAAAGGTGAACATAAAGAAGTTGAAGGACAACGCCGTGCTTCCCGCTTACGGTAGCGAATTTGCCGCAGGGGCGGATCTGTACGCCTGCCTCGACGGAGAAGTGGAGATAGCTCCGCACGCGACGGTCATGATTCCCACGGGGCTCGCGATGGAGCTGCCGACGGGCTACGCGGGTTTGATTTACGCGCGCAGCGGGTTGGCTTCCAAAAAGGGGCTCGCGCCCGCAAACAAGGTGGGCGTCGTGGACAGCGATTACCGCGGGGAAGTCATCGTCGCGCTGCACAACCATTCGGAGAGCGCGCAGAAGGTCGCCGCGGGCGAGCGCATTGCGCAGATGATAATCACGCCCTATATCAAGGCGATTTACGAGGAAGCGGAGGAGCTCTCTTCCACCGTGCGCGGCGGGGGCGGGTTCGGCTCTACGGGGAGCAAATAATTCTGCGGGCAAATAACTTTTTGTAAAATTTTTGCCTTAATTTAAGGCTGTATTTAAGGCTATGGAAATACCCGCAGCCCCGCCGTTTCGGCGGGGCTGCGGGTATAAATTTTAGTGGCGCGCCCGCTTTGAAAAAAGCGGGCGCGCCCCTCGTTGACCCCGTAATATGCGGCGATCAACCCAAAATAGCTATTGAAAGCAGGCAGAAAATTATCAGTGAAAGCGCGTCTACTATCGTGGTTATAAAGGGGCTCGCGACCGCCGCGGGGTCGAGCTTGCACGCCTTTACGGCAAGGGGCAGCAGACAGCCGACCATCTTCGCGATTATCACCGTGCAGAACAGCGCGAGAGCAACTATCGCGGAGAGCAGCGGCGTGTAGTCCTTGTAGCCGAACACGAGATTGTCGAGGAGCATGAGTTTGCCGAAGCACGCCACGGACAGCGTCAGCGCGAGCAGTATGGAAGCGCGTATCTCCTTCCACAGCACTTTCCCCGTGTCCTTCACCGTAAGTTCCCCGAGTGCGAGCGAACGTATGACCGTGACGGACACCTGCGAGCCCGAGTTGCCGCCCGTGTCCATGAGCATGGGAACGCAGGCGAACAGCACGGGGCTAATCGCGTTCAGGCGACCCTCGAAAATATTTATGATAAGCCCCGTAAACGTCGCGCTTATCATCAGGATAAGCAGCCACGGCACGCGGTGCTTCCATATGGAGAGCACGCTCGTCTTCAAGTAGGGCTTGCTCTCGGGCAGAATAGCCGCCATGCGGGCGATATCTTCGGTGTTTTCTTCCTGCAATACGTCGATAGCGTCGTCTACGGTGACGATGCCGACCAAACGCCGCTCGTTGTCCGTTATCGGTATGGCGAGGAAGCCGTAGTCGGAGATTTTCCGGGAGACGTCCTCCCTGTCGTCGAGGGTGTTGCAGTATATGACGTTGTCCTCCATGACGTCGGATATCCGCGCGCTCTTTTCGGCGAGAAGGAGATCCTTTGCCGTGACCATGCCTATCAGCTTTTTCTCGCCGTCGGTGACGTAGCAGGTGTAGATCGTCTCCTTGTCTATCGCGGTCTTGCGTATCCGCTCGAACGCCTCTTCCACCGTCATTTCGGGCGTGAAAGAGACGAACTCTATCGTCATTATGCTACCCGCGCTGTTCTTGGGGTATTTGAGTATCTCGTTTATATATGAGCGGGTCTCGCTGTCGCTCTGCGCGAGCAGCCTCTTTACGACGTTCGCGGGCATCTCCTCGACTAGGTCTACCGTATCGTCTATGAATAGTTCGTCCATGACGTCCTTGATTTCCTTGTCGGTCAGCTTTTTCAGCAGCGCTTCCTGCGCGTCGCGGTCGATTTCCACGAACATCTCCGCGGCAAGGTCTTTCGGCAATATGCGGAAGAGTATGGGGAGGTCCTCCTCGTCCGCGCTCTCGAACACGTCGGCGAGGTCGATTTCGTTCATCGAGGCGAGCAGCGGTTTGAGCACGGAGAACTTCCTCTCGTGCAAAAGGTGCAGTATTTCGTCCTCTTCGGCTATCCTGCGCGCGACATCTTCGGGCAGCTCTTCGATGATTTCCGCCGTGTCCTCGACGGAGACGTCGTCCATGACGTCTTGCAGCTCGTCGTCGCGTAGACCCTGTAATATGCGCTGTTGAAGGGGGTGTTCGAGCAATACGAGCACGTCCGCAAGCGCACCGCTGCCGAGCGCGCGGCAGAAGGGCAACACGCTGTTATCGTCGAGGCGGGAAATTATCTTTGCCAGAATTTCGGGCTGTTCCCTTTTGAGCGCAGGCGCGGCTTCTTCGAACTTTTTCTCTTCGAGAAGTTTTATAATCTCTTCGTCCACGGCAGACCTCCTTGAATTTATTTCGCCCCTTTTATAAGGCGTTACGATTTTTTAATATGAAAGTTTATTGCTTCTTCGGCGTGCGCCAAATAGTTTATGGTCGGTTTAGTTTAGCGAATCAAACAACGTACGGTTGTGTTGTTTTTATATGTATCAATCTATGTATCAAACAGTATATAGTTATTCCGCGGGTTTGTCAAACTGTTCGCAAAAATATTTTCCGCATATTAAGCCGTAATGGCGATATGGGGGAGAATGACATCAACATTATGCCTCCCCACTTTCCAAAAGACGGAAAGTGGGGGGGCAGTGGAAAGGTGAATTATCATATCAAGTGCAACAGTGGAGAGTAAAAAAGTAGTCCATATAATTCAACTGTGTTAGAATAGGATT
>CANREX010000038.1 GCA_947629735.1 uncultured Clostridia bacterium | reverse complement strand
GTTTTATCTTACAAAAAACCTGTTGATTTATTTAACTTTTTTATCTCAAACTGTTGCACTTAGTTTGACAATTCAATTTTATTCTTCTTGTTCGCCGTCGCCGGTGTATTCCCTATGGAATTTTGCCACTTCCTCGGGGTCGAGAGAAATCTTCTGCAACGCCCCCGTACATTCGTTAGCGCTTATAGAGCCCTCTATGACGCGCTCTATTATCTTCTTGCTGTTCTTTCCCATACGCTAAGTATGCGCAGGCAGACGTCAAATATGCGCTTGAAAACCTTTTGCTTCTTCCGTTCCGCTTCCGAAAAGTTGCGCCGCCCATATCCCGCCTATATTCCGCTTATATCCGCCGCTTTCATTCCGCCGCGAATTGCCGCAAGCGCGTAAGTTACGTCTGCGCGCCCGCCTTCTCGCCGTGAGCTATGCGCTTTAAGACGACGACCGTCTCCACGTGTTTTGTCTGGGGGAACATGTCGAAAGGCGTGACCGAGCAAATTTTATAGTAGCCGCCCAATCCTTCGCCGTCGTACGCGGGGTTTTTGACGAGCCCGTTTTCCTGCGTTATCAGACTGCCGCACAGCATGCCCGCGTCCCGCGCGAGGGTGGACGGGTTGCAGGATATCATGACCACCTTTTCGGCTTTGCTTTTCAATATGGCGTTTACGACGGAGCGCTCCATGCCCTTCCTCGGAGGGTCGCACACGATGACCCGCCTGTAACCCGCGGTCTTTTGCAGAACCTCGTCTATCTTCTCTTCCGCCGCGCCGCACAGATTGAACATGTTGTCGTACAGTTTATTCCTCTTTTTCAGCTCCTCGGCGCACTGCACGGCTTCGGGGACGATTTCCACCCCGTACGCCGCACGGCAAGCCTTGGCGAGCATGGCGGTGAGCAAGCCCCCGCCGCTGTACAGATCTATCGCGACGGCGTCCTTATCCGCGCATGCGGCGACAACCGCAGAATACAGCTTGCCGCATATGTCGTCGTTGACCTGCAAGAACGTGTTCGCGCCCGCCCTGAACTTTATGCCCTGCCACTCGCCGTCGAAATAGCCTTCGCCCTTGACGACGTGCCACTCCTCTCCGAAAATGACGTTCCCGCGCGAGGAATTGACGTTGAGCCACAGCGCGTAGTCTTTAAACAAACCGTCGAGCATGTCCGCGAGCGGGGAGATATCTATCCCGTGCGCCGCGACGACGGTTATCACCAACTTTCCGCTCACTTCCCTGCATACTACGTGCCGTATATCACCCTTTAACGTGATTTCGTCATAGCCTTTGAGCGAATTTGCAGCCATGAAATTCAGGAGCGAAGATATGATAGAATCCGACCATTCCGCCTGCAACGCGCACGTCTCTATCGGCACTATTCTGTGCGAGCGGGGCGCGTAAAAGCCCACGATGTTTTCCCCCTCGCCGTCTACGCCGACGGGCAGCGCGAGCTTGTTGCGATATCCGTATTGCTTGGCGCTCGGCACACACTCGCCGACTTCCGCGTCCAGCCCGCCGAGCTTTTTAAGGCAGGTGGCGACGTTGTCCCGCTTGAATGAAAGCTGCGCGGAATAGTTCATGTGCTGTAATTGGCAGCCGCCGCACTTTTCAAAATAGGGGCACTCGGGAATCGCGCGGTCGGGCGAAAGGGTATGTACTTCCGTCAGCTTTCCGTAGGCGGTCTTATCTCCCGCCTTTAAAACTTTAAAGCTGACTTCTTCCCCGACGAGGCAAAAGGGAACGAAAGCCCTTTCCCCCTCCGACATTATAACGCCCTCTCCTTCGCTTCCGATTGAGAGGACATTGCCTTTGTATTCTCTGTTCTTTTCCATAATAACCTTAGCCGTCCGCGGCGTTTACCTGCGCGCGATGCGGAAAACCAATCTGTTCATGATGACCTGCGCGCGGCGCACGAGCAAGTCGTACGCCACCCCGACGAGCGTTCCGAGCGTGAATATGAACAAATATATATACTTGTTCACCGTATCGTAAACTTCCTGCGGGAAAATTTCCCCGCCCAAAAGCCCGTGATATATCAAAAAATAACCCGCGATAAGCGTGCAATCGAACCACAGCGCCTTGAATATAAGCGCTATCCAATAGTTTATGCGGAATCTGTCCTGCAACGCGTTCACCAAGGGGTGAAGTCCGAAAAACATTATGAAGGGCACGAGATTCCAGAATTGCCCCGCCACGCCCATTATGAGCGTAAGCACGCACGCGGCGAGATACGTCGCAAACCCGCCCGCGTAAAAATTGCGCGAAAGGGGCAACATCATCGCCAGGACGCCGAAAAAGTATCCCGTCGCCATCAGCCACCCGCTGAGTATGCCCAGCGAGAGAAATATCACCGCTATCGCGCACGCCACGCCCGAGAGCGCTATTTCAAATGATTTAGACCTTTTATCCTTAGGCATGATTTCGCCTTGCCCGCCCTTTGAGCGCGCCTTACGCCGTCAATAGCCGCAACAGCTGTTGCAGAGGCAGTTGATGCAGGCGTTGAGCATACAGCACTGTAAGCAGTCCATGCAAAAACTCCCGCCCATCTGGTCGTCCGCGCCGGCGTTCATCGTCTGACCTTGATATACGCTCTGGTTTGCGCCCTCGTTCTTGTGATTTGCCGCGTCGTACGCCATCTTGTCGTTGAGTTTTTGGTATGCGTCCTTGTATTTCCCGTTTTCGGGGTCGAGCTGCATGGCTATTTCAAGCTGTTTTTTGCTCTCGTTCACCCAATTCTTGCGGTAAAAGAGCACCGATTGAAGATAGTGCCAATGCGCGTTTCTTTCGTTGAAGCTGTCCAGAACGCGCTGGGCTTCCTGCAAGTCGCCCGCTTTTATCAGCTCTTCCACGCGTGAAAAGGAAGCCCCGCCGTCGCTCGCGCCGCCCTCGTTCAATTCCGCAAGGAGTTCGTTCCTCGCCGTCTCTATCTTGGAAAGCATCTTCGCGGCGTTGTTGCCGACTTCGCCTTCCATAAACCGCTCCTCGCGGTATTTGTCCCTGAGACTTCTATACGCCTCTTCTATCATTTCGGCGGTTGCGCCCTCTTCGAGCCCCAAAATTTCAAGATTGCGTTTGTTCATCTTTGTCTCCCTTTTTGCCCTCTCCGCACTTGCCGAAAACGAGGCGGCGCGTCCGAAGAGGTATTCCCATCAGAATTATATTGTCCGTTAAATCGTGATTGTAGTAGAATTTCACCGCGGCTAAATTTTCCCGCATGTCCGCGAACAGGCTGTTGAAGATAAAGGTTATCTCCCCGCCGTTCGCCGCGACCGCCTCCGCCTTTGTGGGGGAGGAAAACGCGTTGTACAGCACGTTGTATCTGCCCTTTTTGACGTCCTTGTCGTAATCGTCGAGGGCGTCCGCAAGGTATATCCACTTGCCTATGTCGTAGCACAGCTTTTCGGTGTGTTCGGTGGAGTATTTCCCGAGCAGATAGCGTGAAAGCCCCTGCATGAGCTGCGCCGTGGGCTCGCACGCCATATCGATGACGGCGCAACCCTCTTCCTCCAACTTGCGCTGCTCCCGCATGTTTTTCGCAATTATCTCCGCGAGGGCGGGGTGACGCTTCAACGCGCGCTTATATCCCCGCCTGAACAGGAACGCGAACAGCCCCTTTTTGTCGCCGTCGCGCTTGTCGTCGAGCAGTTTATAGTACGCGAGCGCCGTGTTCACGCAGCCTATGGCTATGGAGATGTCGTCCGGCTTGGCGATAAACCTGCGCTTGATCAGGTGCAGCGCGCACCGTTTTTTTTCTATTTTTACGTCGCAGTCCGATATGTTGTGCATGAGCGCGGAAAGAAACGCCGTGTCGTACGTCAACGCCGCCTTTGCGCAATCGCCGCAGCCCTTGCCTATCGATTTGCACATTCCGCAATACAGAGCGCGGTAGAGCATATCGTCCTTAACAAACATATGCGGTCTGTCGGGGTTAATATATCCGAACATTGGTTATATCTGGTAAAAACCTATCTTTTTATACACTTTCGAGAGGGTGCGGCGGGCTATGCCGTACGCCCTTTCCGCCCCGTCCTTCATAACGCTTTCCAGGTAGCCCTTGTCGGAAAGAAGGCGCGTCTGCTCTTCCCTTATCGGCGTGATCTTGTCTGCGACCGCCTCGCCGACCGCGAGTTTGAACTCCCCGTAGCCGACGCCTTGGAACTGCTTTTCCGCCTCCTCGATTGTCTTATCCGCAAAGACGGAATATATCGAAAGGAGATTGCTTACTCCCGGTTTTGAGGCTGGGTCGAATCTGACGCACGCCTCGCTGTCCGTCACGGCGCGCTTGAATTTGCGCATTATCTCGTCCTTGCCGTCGGTGAGAAATACCGAGCCGTTGGGGTTTTCGCAGGATTTGCTCATCTTCTTGGTGGGCTCTTGCAAGTCGTTTATCTTTGCGCCCACCTTGCCGAAAAGCCCTTCGGGAACGGTGAACGTGGGGGAAAACAGGTTGTTGAAGCGCACGGCGATATCGCGCGCGATTTCGAGGTGCTGGCGCTGGTCCTCCCCGACGGGCACGAAGTCCGACCCGTAAAGCAGAATGTCCGCCGCCATAAGCACGGGGTAGTCCATAAGCCCCATATTTATATTATCGGCGTGTTTCGCGCTCTTATCCTTAAATTGCGTCATTCTCTCCATTTCGCCCACATACGTGAACGCGTTGAGCGCCCAGCACAGCTCCGCGTGGCAGGGCACGTGAGATTGAACGTACACTACCGTCTTTTCGGGGTCTACGCCGCACGCGAGATAGAGCGCGACGAGGGAGAGCGTCCGCTGCCTGAGCTCGGCAGGCTCCTGCCTCACCGTTATCGCGTGCATGTTCGCAACGGCGAAGATGCAGTCGTAATCGCGCTGCAAGCTCTGCCAACGCGTTATCGTCCCCGCGTAATTGCCTATCGTGAGGTTGTTTGTGGGCTGAATAGCCGTATATACTCTCTTTCTGCCTTCCGTCATCTGATAACGCTTCCCGAATTTATCAATAATATATCAAGTGTAATTTTACCACACCGCAATTAAAAACGCAAAGATTTTTAATGAGTCTGTGAGTTAATCACTTTAATTTACCTCTTTTTACACACCTTTTACACAAAAAAGGCGGGCGGGCGGGAAAATCCCGCCCGCCCGCGCCCCGCTCTGCGGGGCAAACCAGCTTGTTTTAACCTATGAATTTATGCGCTTCGGTTTTTCTTAACCTATGAATTTAAGCACTTCGTCGAACATTTTGTCCTTTGTCACGCTCGTCTTGAACCTGAGCGGCTTGTCTTTGAGATTCGCAAGGCACTTGGGGACAGCCATCGCGGTCGCCGCGTGCAGCCTCTTTATCCCCTTGAAGCTGTCGCGCACATCGTTGCCCGTCACGCAGTAGAGCACGTCCTGCGGGAATTTATAGGGGTTTGCCGTGGAGACGATGACCATGGGGGTGACGTCCTTTTTGTTCTTGTACGCCCAATCGTTGGCGACCTTCATCGCGCAGCCCGTGTGCGTGTCCATGGTGTAGCCCGTATCGCAGAACAAGTCGTAGACGGCTTCGACCACTTCGTCCTCGTCCGCAAACCCGCCGTCGAATGTTTCGGCGATTTTATCCTGCTCCTGCTTGGTTATCCTGTACACGCCCTCGGACTTCAACGCCGCCATTCTCTCCGCCGTGAGGGTGGAATTCCTGTCGGAAATCTCAAAGAGAAGTCTTTCGAGGTTGGAGGATACGAGTATGTCCATGGAAGGCGACGTCGTCTTGTAGAATTCCCTGTTGACGTTGTATTCGCCCTTTGCGAGGAAGTCCGTCAGCACGTTGTTCATGTTGGACGCGCAATGCAGCCTGCGCACGGGCAGCCCCATGCGCTTTGCGTAGTACGCCGCGAGGATATTGCCGAAATTGCCCGTGGGCACGCAGAAGTCTATCGCGTCGCCCATCGCTATCTGTTCGGACGAGACGAGATCGAGATACGCCGAAAAATAATAGGCTATCTGCGGGGCGAGCCTGCCGAAATTTATCGAATTCGCGCTGGAAAGCAGTATGCCGCGCTCTTTCAGCTTTGCGGCGCACTCCGCGCTGTTGAAAATTTCCTTGACCGCCGTCTGACAGTCGTCGAAATTGCCCTTGACCGCCACGACGTTGACGTTGCTCCCTTCCTGCGTGCACATCTGCAACTTCTGCATCTGGGAAACGCCCTCGTCGGGATAGAACACCATTACCTTTATGCCCTTCGCGTCCCTGAATCCTTCCAGCGCCGCCTTGCCCGTATCGCCGCTCGTCGCGACGAGCACGAGGATGTCCTCTTTAATGCCAGAAATATCGCAGCCCGTGCGCAGAAGATAGGGCAGAACGGTGAGCGCCATGTCCTTGAACGCGCATGTCGGTCCGTGGAAGAGCTCCAAAATATACGTGCCGTCCTTGATTTTGACGAGAGGGCAGGGGTCGTTGCCTTCGAACTTCCCGTAAGCCTGCTCGCACGCCTTTAAAAGCTCCGCCTCGTCGTATTCGTCGAGGTAAGCCTTCAAGACGTACGCCGCCCGCTCGGGATAGCTCATCGTGAGCATCGCCTGCATGTCCTTTTCGCCCATGGCGGGGAACTGCTCGGGCACGTAGAGCCCGCCGTTATCCGATAGCCCTTTGACTATCGCGGCAGCGCCCGTGACCTTTTCTCCCCCTCGCGTACTTATAAAATACATAAACCACTCCTTTGATTATCCTCAGACCGTAAATTCCGCGCCTTTCTTTTGCGCCCTTTATGACGACAACGCCGCGCCTGCGCTCATTTATTCGCCGCGTTATTTATCGACATATCCGCGCCCGCCCGAAAAAAGCGGAAAAGCGGGCAGAATAACGGCGCCGCTTGTCTTGCAAAGCGGCGCCGTAAATTTGCTTGTTTGTAAAGCTCAGCAATATTTGGCGATAAAGTCGGGCAGATCCTGCTTTGCGCAGCTGCACGTTATTGTTATCACCGAACCGCTTTGGTTGGAAATCTTTTCCAACATATAGAACGTAGCGGCAAGATCTTTCAGATCCTTTCCCGTAATGCGGGAGATGCCGTCGAGATAGATATATTCGTTGTCGTAATTGCCCGCGATAACGCCCTTCATGAACCCGCAGAGCGCTTCCTCGCCGGCGATGTTATACTCGTTCACGTTGATAAATCTCACGCTGCGAACGACGTCGTGCATATAGCGGTCGGTATCCGTGACGAAAACGCTCAGCCCCTTGGCGGTTGCCGCGTTAGCGTTGGCAAGCTGAATTATCTGTTTTGTCTTGCCCGTACCCTTTTCTCCGCTTATAATCTTTATCATTTAAAATCCCTCCTTATACAGCTTCGCGCTGTCTGTATATATATTTTATCATAGATAGGAAGAATTTCAATACCTTTTTTAAAATTTTCGGCGCTTTTTCACTTTAAAGCCGCGACGAAGTCCGCAATCCGCTTCAAGCCTTCCAGCATATCTTCCATTGAAAGCGCGTAGGAAAGCCTTATCGCGTCGTCGTCGCCGAAGCATATGCCCGGGGTGACGGCGACTTTCGCGTGCGTCAGAAGCATGTCGGCGATGTCCATGCTGCCGTGTATCTTCACGCCGTTATAGCTCTTGCCGTAGAGGTTATAGCACAGCAACATCACGTAAAACGCGCCGTCGGGCTTGACGTAATCGAGCCCCAAAGGCTTCATTCCGTCGAGCACTTCGAGCATCTTCGCCCGCCTTTCGCCGAACGCCTTTATCATGTCCTGCATGGGCTTGGTATCGCCTTCGAGCGCGGCTATCGAGGCATACTGCGTCATCGTGTTGACGTTGGACGTCGAATGGCTCTGGAAAGAGGATATCGCCTTGGCTATTTCCTTGGGCGCGGCGAGGTAGCCCAGCCTCCAACCCGTCATCGCGTAGGACTTGGAAACGCCGTTGATAACTATCGTGCGCTCCGCCATGTCGGGGCAGGCGGCAATGGAAAAGTGCGTTTCGCCGCCGTAAATGAGTTTTTCGTAAATCTCGTCGGCGAGCACCAAAATGTCGTGTTTTACGCAAACTTCGGCGATGTCGCGTATTTCCGCTTCCGTGTAGACCGCGCCCGTGGGGTTGCAGGGGCTGTTGAAGATGAGCATCTTGGTCTTGGGGGTTATCATCGCCTCTATCTGGTTTGCGGTGACCTTGTAGCCGTGGCGGGGCGTCGCGTAGATGTACACGGGAACGCCGCCGCAGCACTTGACGACTTCGGGGTACGTCAGCCAATAGGGCTTGGGAATGAGGACCTCGTCGCCGTCGTCTATCGTGGCGAACAGCGCGTTGAATATAGAGTGCTTCGCGCCGTTGGAAACTATTATCTGGGACGGGTCGTAGTCGAGCCCGTTGTCGTCCTTGAATTTCTTCGCTATCGCCTTTTTGAGCGCAGGCAGCCCCGCCGCCGCGACGTACTTTGTGTAGCCCTTGTCGAGGGCGTCTTTCGCCGCGTCTATTATGTGGGCGGGCGTGTTGAAGTCGGGCTCGCCCACGCCGAACGAGATGACTTTTTCGCCTGCGGCTTTAAGCTCGTTAGCCTTGGCGGAAATGGCGAGGGTCATCGAAGGGGATATATCGCTGATTCTTTTGGACAAGGTTGCCATAAAATGTTTCTCCCGTAAATTATTGCTATTTTATTATACATATATTCACTGTTTTTGGCAAGCGCACGGATAAAATTTATGCTCTTATACGTTTTTTGATAAATTTTTTCTGATTTTGCAAAATTGACAACCACCCGCCCGCGCTTTTTTGCCCTTTCTTCTTGCCTTTTCGCCCGAGGGCATGCCGTCACCCCTTGTCATTCTGAGCGTAGCGTTAGCGAAGTCGAAGAATCCGGTATTTCATTGCGCTTAGGTAATTTCCTATGTGACATGCCCCAGCCGGATTCCTCGGCAAGCTCGGAATGACAAAATAAGGTAAACCCTACACCCTACCCTGCCCTCCCCTTCCCACACGGCGTAAGGGCAACGCCGTGTTCGGTCACCGTTCGCGCGGGACTATATGCGCTCACTCATCTCGCGCGGCAAAACAGTGCACTGTACTGTTTTGAGAAGCCCGCGCTCGTCCCTCAACTAAGGGGAGTGGGGAGGTATGAAGAGGTGTCATTCTGCCCTATCTCACTGTCATTCTGCCCGAGGGCGACACACCCTATCCCCCCTTACTGTCATTCTGAGCAAGCACCGCAGGTGCGCAGTCGAAGAATCCGGTATTTTATTGCGCTTAGGTAATTTCCTATGCGACATACCCAAACCAGACCCATTCGACTGCACTCGCCTTACGGCTCGTTTCGCTCAGGGTGACAAAATGCGGTAAACCCTACGCCCTACCCTGCCCTCCCCTTCCCACACGGCGTAAGGGCAACGCCGTGTTCGGTCACCGTTCGCGCGGGACTATATGCGCTCACTCATCTCGCGCGGCAAAACAGTGCACTGTACTGTTTTGAGAAGCCCGCGCTCGTCCCTCAACTAAGGGGAGTGGGGAGGTATAAAGAGGGCGGCAGCCCCTACTGTCATTCTGCCCGATGGCGTTAGCGCACCTTTTTGTCACCCTACCCGAGGGCGTAAGCCCGATGGTTTGTAGAAAATTTTTGCGATTAAGCAAAAATTTTCACAAAGCGGAGCACCGCTTACCCCTTCTTGTCATTCTGAGCGGAGTGAGGCTGAAAGCCGAACGCAGTCGAAGAATCCGGTATTTCATTGCGCTTAGGTAATTTCCTATGCGACATACCCAGCCGGATTCCTCGGCAAGCTCGGAATGACAAAATAAGGTCAACCCCTACACTATATTCCCCCACTCCCATTGCGCAGGGGAGTGGGGGAAATCAAAAAAGGGGTGTGGGGTTGACCGCAGTTTATTCTTTTGCCGCCATTTTGCGGCATACACCACACATTATATTACACATAGAATACGGGCGGCGCATTTTGAAAATGCGCCGCCCTCCCCTTTACGCTTTTATTAGTTTTTAATTACCATAGCGTTTCCAATAATAATTGTCATAAGTATATCTCAAAAGCGTTGCGTTTTGCGTTGCGTCTGTGACAGTTATATCCTGTGCATTTGACATATCCCTACTTTTAGAAATTTTCCAACCCTTTGTATTTTTAAATGTAACCTCTTTAAGGCTTTCACAACCAAAAAACGCACTCTCTCCGATAGTAGTTACACTTTTGCCTATGCTTACGCTATTAAGGCTTGAACACAATAAAAATGCCTCTTGTCCGATAGAAGTTACGCTGTCAGGTATGGTTATACTTGTAAGACTTGTGCACCCCACAAACGCCCACCTATCGATGGAAGTTACGCTGTCGGGTATGGTTATGCTTTTAAGGCTTGTGCAACCATGGAACGCCCCATCGATGGAAGTTAGACTGCTATTATCGCCGAAATTTACACTGCCAAGGCTTGTGCAACCTGCGAACGCCCTCTCGCTGATAAGAGTTACACTGTCGGGTATGGCTATGCTTTCAAGACTATCGCAGCTGAAAGCATAAGCAGGAATAGAAGTAACTCCTTGCAACATATCGGCAGTAATGTCGGTTACAAGTTCATCATTTAAATAAAGATTATTTGCATAAACCAAAGGGTTAGCATCATTATAGCCAAACTCAATATTGCACCAAGCCGCTAAATCTGTTATATAAACGCTTTCAAGGTTTCTACATTCCGAGAACGCACTACTATCAATAGAAGTAACGCTGTCGGGAATAGTTACGCTTTCAAGGCTTGTGCAACCATAGAACGCATACATGCCGATAGAAGTAACGCTGTCGCCTATGGTTACACTTGCAAGGCTTGTGCATTTATAGAACGTATAATCTTTAATTTCGGTTACTCCTTGCAACATATCGGCAGTAATTTTTGTTACAAGTTCATCATTTAAATAAAGGTTATACGCATAACACAAAGGGTTAGCGATAGAACCTCCAAACTCAATATTACACCATGCCGCTATATCCGTTATATAAATGCTTTTAAGGCTTGTGCAACCGCGGAACGCATCTTCGCCGATAGAAGTTACGCTGTCGGGTATTGCTATGCTTTCAAGACTTGTGCAATATTCGAACGCCCACCCGCCGATAGAAGTTACACTGTCGGGTATTGCTATGCTTTCAAGACTTGTGCAATATTCGAACGCCCACCCGCCGATAGAAGTTACGCCGTAGGGTATGGTTACACTTTCAAGGTTTGCGCACCCATAGAACGCACCATCGCCGATAGTTTCAAGTTTGCTATTATCACCGAAAGTTATGCTTGTAAGGCTTATGCAATACCAGAATGCTTCTCCATCGATAGTTTCAAGTCTACTGTTATTATCAAAAGTTACGCTTTCAAGGCTTGTACAACCCCAGAATGCCTCCCTACCGATAGAAGTTACACTGTCGGGTATTGTTATGCTTTCAAGGCTTGTGCAATTATAAAATGCATCATATTTAATTTCAGTTACTCCTTGTAACATATCGGCAGTAATATCGGTTACAAGTTCATCATTTAAATAAAGATTGTGTGCATAAGACAAAGGGTTAGGGTAAGGGTAACCACCACCACTAAACTGAATATTGCACCAAGCCGATAAATCTGTTATATAAACTCCTTCAAGGCTTGTGCATTCATAGAACGCATTACTGCCGATAGTAATTACACTGTCAGGTATGGTTATACTTGTAAACTTGATTTATGGACAGTAAATAGGTTTTATCCGTTTCTCGCTTTTGGTTTATCAATCAGTTTGTAG